>JAQYVL010000106.1 GCA_030145525.1 Desulfobacterales bacterium | reverse complement strand
CCTTCTCAACAAATTTTTTCAGATTTGCAAGGGTAACCATATGTGCATGCCCACCTCCTGCCAGAACAAGATGCTTTGCCACGGCTGCTCTGCCTCCGTTTTACAGGGTTTCCATCAAATTCTATGTGTTCGAGATCCTTTCTGCAATTCCGGTCAAAACAGGCGTTCCAAACCCAGCTTCCGCTGCATAAGCCAATGCCCTGTCAAACCTCTCACGTGCAACCCTCCCCCGGCATTTGTGGCCCGGGACTTTCTCAAATACCGAAATCATGGATGATATAAGCTCATCACGATTGAATTTTTTTTTCGCAAGCCATTCCTGAATGTCGATCACTTCATTTGCTATGCTTTGTGCAAAATCAAGATGATTAGTCAGCAGGTCGCCTGTAGTTCCGCCCTTCTCAATGCCAGCGATATTTATCGTTAAAACATATACATTTTTTTTAACAAGTTCGGTCAGCAACTCATCAGAGCTTGAAAGTACTTTACACGGTATATCCATTTCATGGAGCCCTTCTCTGACAGTTTCAGCATGGGGACCGAATACAGGTGTCGGTTTAAAAACCTTTATCCCCTGAGCCTTTTTTTTCTCAAACCAGACAGCCATAGCCGTGATTGTTTTTATGCCTTCCGCCTGCCAGTCTTTTGGGAGCAGTTCGTTCTGCAGCAGCCCCAACTTGTTTTTCCACTGATTCGGAATCAATTGAATTACCGCATGCAGTTTATTTTCAGGGACTGCCAGTAAAACAAAATCGCATTCCAATATGCTCTTGGCCGACGATTCAATGCTCATCCCGGAAACAACCGGATAGACAGGATACCCGGCTTTTAAAAAGCCTTTTGCAAAGACCCCGCCCATCTGACCGATACCGACAATTACAACCGGTTTTTTCATTTTCATAAGAATGCCTGTCTCGTAAAAAGCGTCCGGGACAAATTATGAAGTGTACCCCCGAATAGACTTTATGTTGGTAACATGGGACCGGTGATGACTGCAATGAGAGAATTCAGGAGGATATTTCCCCTGAAAAGTATCCCCTGCTATCCTGCCCGAATGTTAATTAATAATCCGTGACCTCCTTTGATGCTTGCAATTATGGAATGTTTTCAATATATAGTAAAAAATCATTTGTGCATATCCTAAAAAACCAAAAATTGACGTACTCGTAAAAAATTACAAATAGGATGGCAAAGTAAAAAGTTCAAGGCGAGCGAATTATGAGGAGTACCGTTCCACCGGTAGCCGAAAGGCGTGTGTAGTTAGCTTAATCACGCCTCCGGCTACCGCTGACGCAGAACTGACGAATGATGAAGCTCAACACAGAAATTGGACTTTTTACGAAGCCATCAAAAGTTGTTCTTTTCTTAACGATCAATCAATCCAGTGAAAGGGGGATTCATGAAGAAAACCGTAATGGAAACAATGAAAAACACTGTAGAAAAATTTAAAGGTAAAGTTGCCTTAAAATATAAAGTAGGCGGTGTATGGAAAGATACGACTTGGGAAGATTACTATGATCAGGTACTCATAACCGCACGTGCTTTTATGGCGCTCGGTCTGGAAAAAAAGAAAGCTGTAAGTATCCTGGGAACCAATTGCCCCCAGTGGTTTATAGCGGATCTTGCCGGTATTTTTGCAGGTGCGGTTCCCGGCGGCATATATACGACAAACAGCCCCGACCAATGCCACTATATTGCAGAGCATAGTGAGGCGAATATTGCAGTTGTTGAAGATGCGGAGCAACTGGCTAAATTCAAAGAGATCAGGGATCGGCTTCCCGACCTGAAAGCCATTGTTCTGATGAATGGTTCCGATGATGACGAAAACGTTTATTCCTGGGAAGAGCTGCCGAAACTCGCGGAAAAAGTTTCACAGGAAGAACTGGATGAAAGAATAAAGGCCCAAAATCCGGATGATTGCTGTACACTTATTTACACATCCGGAACCACAGGCAACCCAAAAGGCGTAATGATAAGCCATGACAACCTGACATGGACTTCGAATCAGGTCATTAAAACTGTAAATGGAGGTCCGGATGATCAGATCATCAGCTATCTCCCGTTGAGCCATATTGCCGAACAGGCGGTAAGCCTGCATGGCCCCATAAACATGGGGGCAACAACATGGTTTGCAGAGAGTATAGATCTCCTGGGTGACAATCTGGCTGAAGCGCGTCCCACTATTTTTGTGGGGGTTCCACGCGTCTGGGAAAAGATTCAGGCGAAAATGGTAGCCGCCGGTACCCAAAACCCCTGGCTGAAAAAAAAGATCGCTGCCTGGGCAAGGAAAAAAGGCCTTGAAGGCGGCTATGCCCATCAGGAAGGCAAACCCTATCCTCCCCTTTATGGCCTTGCAGACAAACTGGTTTTCTCCAAGGTCAAAGAAAAACTTGGATTTGACCGATGCAAGATATTTATCTCCACTGCAGCTCCCATCAATATGGATACACTAGAATTTTTTAAAAGCCTCGGCATTCCAATTACAGAAGTATACGGCATGAGCGAATGTACGGGTCCTGCAACCGTATCCCTCCCGGAACCTTTCAAATACAGAACCGGTTGGGCCGGGCCAGTGATGCCCGGGGCGGAGATGGCTATTGCCGGTGACGGAGAAGTATTAATGCGCGGCCGCCATGTTTTTCAAGGGTACTTCAAAAACGAAGAAGCCACAAAGGAAGCCATCAATGAGGACGGATGGCTTCAATCCGGCGATGTCGGAAAAATTGACGAGAAAGGTTTTCTGAAAATTACGGACAGGAAAAAAGAGCTGATTATTACCGCAGGCGGTGAGAATATTCCGCCTCAGGTTCTGGAAGGAAAACTGAAGGCGATTCCGGTGTTGAACCAGGTTGCCGTAATTGGCGATAAACGCAAATACTTAACTGCATTATTCACCCTCGACCCTGAAAAAATAGGGGCAGAGGCTCTGTTGGCCGGAAGTCCGGCAAGAGACTCGGAATCGGCGGCGAAATGTGAAAAATTCAATGCTTATATACAAAAACAGCTGAATGAAGTTAACAAAACACTTGCCAGAGTTCAGACCATTAAAAAATTTGTCATTTTGCCTGATGAATTTACCATCGAAGGCGGTGAACTGACCCCGACCATGAAGATGAAACGAAGGATTATCAATGAAAAATATGACAGCCAGATAGAAAGCCTGTATCAGTAGCAAAAGACCAAAAACCCGGTTCTCTCCTTCTTCCGATAAGGGAACCGGGTTTTTTCTATGACTACAGGCACACCCACACATATCCTCCTCCGGTATAGCCGTATTTCCTTAAAATACCGTTATATGTCCATGAAAGCCCTTTAAAAAAAGTATCAAATGAAACCCAGTACGGTTCCTTGACATACGGGTCCACATCCAGAATCAAAACTCTTTTCTTTTCCGGATTAACGGCTCCGACCGGAGAGATATGAGGCAGATGAAGCCCTTTAATGAAAATCCCCTGATTAAAGTGGGCGATCATAAAGCAATTGCCGATGCCTTCCAGTTTGACTGCCCGCTGAAACAGTTCTTCCTTCAATTCGGTAATATTCGAAAGATCCTTTCCAAGCGGAACCGCAGCAAACGTTTTATATTGGATATTAAACTGTTCCAGCGTATCTTTTACCACAATACCCAATTCTTCAATGGGAAGACCTCGTCTGTTCCCAAACCCTTTCCGGCTGATCCTCTCTGCCCAGTTAACGGCTCTTACTTTTTCAAGAATCTTCTCTTGTGTAATAAGCCCTGAATCCGTTTTTCGATTCAGCATGGTGAACATTGCATTCAGCATCGTTGCGACAGAAGCAACAGAGCACGCTGCTTCGTTAAATTGCGTGACAAAACCGGATCGAAGGGCTTTAAAGCCAGGAGAACCGCTTTCTTCAAATGATGGATTTTCCTGTGAGAAGGGCGTTGCCGCAGCTTTGCAAAAAGGGCCGTGATTCAGCAGGGCGTAAATTTTGGATTGAACAAAAAGGGGGAAAAAGATCCGGTAGCGTTTTATTTTTTCAAATGAGATTTTCATCTGTTTCTTTTCCATCTTTCCGGACGGATATCAAAAATCGGGAAAAAGCATTTCAGAACACTACCTTTTCTTCCTGAAGTTTCAAATATAATTTGAACCGTGAGTGGTACGCCCGGCAGGATTCGAACCTGCGATCTTCAGCTCCGGAGGCTGACGCCCTATCCCCTGGGCTACGGGCGCACGATAAAACGATAAATATGATGGCTTCGTAAAAAGTCGCAGGGCAACCGAATATTCATATTTACCATGAAGGACATGAAGAGCGTGAAGTTGAAATAATTATGTTTATTTGCAGTCCCTTCATATTCTTCATGATCTTCATGGTGAATCTTGAAGTTTTTACGAGTCCATCAAATATGATAACAGACCCGATAAGTCAAGTTTCAAGGCTATATTAACAATTCAAACCATACCCGCTTCTTCAAAAAACGCCCTTGCTTCTCCTACAACATAAAGAGAACCTGCAATGCAAACAGCTTCATCAGGAGAAACGGTTTGAAGGGCATGCTGAACAGCCTTTCCAACATCATGAACAATTGTAACATCGGGAACATACCTTTTGGCAATCGGATACATTTTCTCGGGTTCCAGGCTCCGGTCAATTTTAGATTGTGTCAGAATCACTCTGCTGCAATTTATGAGGAGCTTTTGAAGCATTGACTCATACAATTTATCATCCAGTATCCCGGCTACCAGGGTTATCCTGCGATGAGACAAATTTTCAGCCATATATTTTGACAAATTCCTCACCGCAGAAAGATTATGCGCCCCATCTAAAATAACCAGAGGTGCTTCCTGTATCTGTTCCAGACGACCGGGCCATCTGTTTTTCTCAAGCCCTTCTCTTATGGGTTTCAGTTGGATATCCAGAGCCGGAACGTTATCACTCCCTTTCATCAGCAATTCACAAACAGCAAGAACAATGGCGGTATTTTCAATCTGATGATCCCCCTTAAGACCAATCCGCAGATCGCGCCAGGCATGGTCAAGACCGAAGTAGGAAAACCGGTTCCCTTTTGTGCGGCGCACCTTGAAGTCACCTCCAAAACGATAAAGAGAGGCAGATTTTGAATCTGCAATATTTTTTAATACCGAGAGAGCTTTCTTTTGCTTTACACCTGTAACAACCGGTGTGGCGTGTTTGATGATACCGCCTTTTTCTGCCGAGATCTGAGAAAGGGTATTGCCGAGGTAGATCTGATGTTCAAGAGAAAGATTGGAAATAACGGATACAGCCGGATTTAAAATATTGGTGGCATCCATTCTTCCGCCCATGCCGGTTTCAATTATGGCCCACTCAACGTTACAGCGGCCGAAATAATAAAATGCCATTGCTGTCGTATATTCAAAAAAAGTAGGCTCCCGGTCACCATATTCTGCCTCCCTGACTGCCTTGTAAGCCTCAAGAACCTCCTGATCCGAAATTTCCCGGTTATTGATTTTAATGCGCTCATTAAAACGCACAAGATGGGGAGACGTATATAGGCCCACACGATATCCGGCCGCCTGCAGTACAGTGGCAAGGCAGGAAGCAATGGAGCCTTTCCCATTGGTTCCGGCAACATGCACGGATGCAAACCGTTCCTGCGGGTTCCCAATGCTTTTCAGAATTTTTTTTATGGTTTCAAGACCGAGAATGATTCCAAACCTTCTCAGAGCAAACATCTCCGAAAGGCATTTCTCATATTCCGTTTTGTTTTTCTTATTGAAATCCAAACCTCAAATTCCCATAGAAGTAAAAACCCGGCAGTATGAATGTTGATTCACAGCCGGGTTCGGTTTGGTGCTAAAATAAGGGTCGTTTATCTGGTTTTTCGGTATCTGCTTCGGGAGGCGGCTATTCTCTGCCGTCTCAGTGCTTCTCTCTGCTTCCGACGCCGATACTCACTTGGCTTTTCATAGCTTTTTTTAAGCTTTAATCTTTTGAAAAGACCATCATTTTGAATCTTTTTCTTTAAAATTCTCATGGCCTTTTCAACGTCATTATCAAGAACCTTGACTTCAATCTCCTTCAAATTCCTCGCCCCTTTCTTCCATCAAATTTTTATGATGGTTATTTAAATCAAGTTAATCAGAATTTATAACTCAAAACAAACAGCCTTGCAACAAAAATATTATTTTCACATTCCGGTTATGTATGGTTACAGTCTGCGTCTCTTCCCTACCGATAAAGGCAGATGATTTAGAACCATAAAAAACAACGAGCTTCTACAGCTTGGCTATCAACTCTTCCGCAACCTCTTTTACACTCGGTTTGCCATCCAGGATAATATATTTAATATTGCCCTCTTTTTCGGCAAGATCTTTGAAATAGTAAGCCGATGCCAGAGTTCCGCTATCGGTATCATAATAAATCGAGTGGCGCTTATTGATCGCCTCTTCATCCTGGTCATCCGCTCTGGTGCTCAGCTCACCACCGCATACACGGCATTTATCACCATCGGGCTTGATTACATCGATAAAAATATTATTCGGATGATTGTTGTCATTTACACAAAGCCTGCGGCCCATAATCCTGTTTTTTGCGATCTCCCTGTCAAGAATAATCTCTACAACAACGTCCAGTTTCATATCGGCCTTTTTCAGGGATTCATCCAGTTTTTCGGCCTGCACCTTGTTTCTCGGGAAACCGTCCAGCAGCCATCCATCCTTGCAATCATCTTTTTGCAGACGATCCAGAATCATGGGGATTGTGATCTCATCCGGAACCAAATCACCTTTGTCGATATATTCTTTCGCCCTGATGCCGAGCTCGGTTCCACCCTTGATATTTTCACGGAAAATTGCACCGGATTCAATGTGGGGGAGGCTGTACTTGTCCTTTAAAATAGCCCCCTGTGTACCTTTGCCGCTGCCGTTAGGCCCAAAAAATAAAATGTCCATTCAAGATCTCCTTTTTCTAAATCTTTAATATAATGTTTTCAATATGTAAAAATATATATTATATCAGCAGCATGCTCCGTCTGCCCTGAATTTTCATATTAAAATCAAGGCATGGCGGCACAACGGCCTTACTATTAGAAAGGTAATATTTTGTCAAGAGTCGTAATTTTTATTTGACAGCCAAAGACGGAAAAAAATATAAAAAGCCCTTGACACAAAATAATTCATGTTATAGCCTTGCCAAGTGAAGGTCTAGGTACCTGCCATATTTGGAGATAATTATAACATTCTGCTTTCATAAATCAAAAATCACAAAGCACTCTTACATCTTCTAAAAATCTTGGATTCAGCCCATTGACCATCTTAAAATTAAAAGAACATTATTGTTGTGACACATAACACCTGAAACGTATTTTCAAACAACCGGCTGTGTTCAAACGATAAGACCGGCCGGTTTAACCAAATAATATCATCAACTTAAATACCAAATAACTTTAACGGGGTAAGAATTAATGAACATTGTCGAGCTAAAGGAAAAAAATATCAGCGAACTCACAAAGATGGCAAGGGAGTTCAAAATTGAGGGGGCTGCCGGCTTGCGGAAACAGGAACTTATGTTCGCCCTTCTCCAAGCACAAATTGAAAAAGACGGGTTTATCTATGGAGAAGGTACGCTTGAAGTTCTTCCTGACGGGTTTGGGTTTTTACGGGCGCCTGACTACAACTACCTGCCCGGCCCGGATGATATCTATGTATCCCCTTCGCAGATCCGCCGCTTCAACCTGCGGACCGGTGATACAGTATCCGGTCAGATCCGACAGCCAAAGGAGACCGAACGGTACTTCGCGCTTCTCAAAGTTGAAGCCATCAATTTTGAAGATCCTGAAATTGCAAGAGAAAAAATCTTATTTGACAATCTCACCCCCCTTTACCCTGAAGCAAAAATGAACATCGAAACCGATTCCAACAATTTTTCAACTCGAATTCTGGATCTGATGACACCGATTGGTTTCGGTCAACGCGGACTTATTGTTTCCCCGCCAAGAACAGGGAAAACCATGCTGCTCCAAGCCATTGCAAACTCAATCATTATAAGCCACAAGGACGTTATCCCTTTTGTGCTTCTTATAGATGAGCGTCCTGAAGAAGTAACGGACATGGCTCGTACGGTTGACGCTGAAGTTATCAGCTCTACCTTTGATGAACCTGCTGAACGGCATGTTCAGGTAGCGGAAATGGTAATTGAAAAAGCCAAACGTCTTGTAGAACACAAAAAAAATGTCGTTATTCTTCTTGACAGCATTACCCGGCTTGCAAGGGCTTACAATTCAGTAATGCCTCCCAGCGGAAAAATCCTTTCCGGCGGCGTTGACTCAAATGCGCTTCACAGGCCAAAACGTTTTTTCGGTGCAGCACGAAATATTGAAGAGGGAGGCAGCCTTACCATTATTGCAACCGCACTGATCGATACAGGAAGCCGCATGGATGAAGTCATCTTCGAAGAATTTAAGGGAACCGGGAACATGGAACTTGTGCTGGATCGCAAAATAGCCGACAGGCGTTTGTATCCGGCAATTGATATTAAAAAATCAGGTACGCGAAAGGAAGAGCTGCTCCTTGATGAAAAAGTACTCAACCGGGTATGGATTATGAGAAAACTGCTTGCAACATTAAATCCCGTTGACAGTCTGGAATTTTTACTTGATAAAATGACCGGAACAGAGAATAATCAAGAATTTTTAAATGCCATGAATGCATAAATTTACATAGGGGATTGAAATAACGATGAAAAACAATATCCATCCAGAATACAATGATACGACCATAAAATGTGCTTGTGGAAACGCGCTTGAGGTCGGCTCCACAAAAAAGGATATCCGGGTAGAAATTTGTTCAAAATGCCATCCTTTTTTTACAGGAAAACAGAAACTGATTGATACGGCAGGTAGAATTGAACGCTTCAAAAGAAAATATGCAAAATTTCAGAAATAATCAACACTGACAGTCTCGTAAAAAGTCAAAATTCTGATGGCAAAGAAAAAAGTTCAAGTTCAAGCTGCAAGTCCCGCCGTCGGGGGCGCGCAAATCCCGAGGAATATCGCGCCAGCGACAGCTGAAAGCGTGCGTAGTTAGCCTACTCACGCCTATCGGCTACCGTTGCGCTTCGCTTAACAGTACTGACGAGGGATGCAGCGGAACGCCGAAATTGGACTTTTTACGAAGCCATCAACACTGTCGTAACAAGACAAATACAACCTGCAGGACCGGCCACCCGCATAGCGGGTGGTTTTGCTTTACAGGCTTTCATTAATTTGAAACAAAGGGTTTTTATACGCCCATTTTTACCGGCAAAAGCGAAATACGTATCATCTGAATTTATCAAATAGTTGAGGATGTGAGAAAAACCGATGTTTGATAAACTATTAGGAGTTGAAGAAAGATTTGCAAAGATCGAACAACTGCTGAGTGACCCCAAGGTCCTTCAGGACAGAAAGGCTTACCAGAAATACAGCCGGGAACATTCCGGAATCAGCGAAATTGTAGCCACCTTTAAAACTTACAAAAAAATCCTTTCTGATCTTGATGACAGCTCGGAGCTCCTGAAGGATAGTGACGCTGAAATAAAGACGCTGGCGAGAGAAGAGATCGAATCGCTTACCGATGAAAAAGAACGCCTTGAAAATGAATTAAAAAGGCTTTTGATTCCCAAAGACCCCAATGATGAAAAAAATATAATACTTGAAATCCGTGCCGGAACCGGAGGAGACGAGGCAGGTTTGTTTGCCGCGGATCTTTTTCGAATGTACAGCAGATATTCCGAAAACCGCAGCTGGAAAGTTGAAATCATGAGTCAGCATGTCTCCGGAGTCGGCGGTCTTAAAGAAATCGTTGCCATGATTCACGGCAAAGGTGCCTACAGCATTTTTAAGTATGAAAGCGGGACTCACAGGGTTCAAAGGGTTCCATCAACAGAAGCTCAGGGCAGAGTCCACACATCAGCTGTTACCGTTGCCGTACTTCCGGAAGTGGAAGATGTGGAACTTACCATCGATCCCAACGAAATCAAGGTTGATGTCTACCGATCCTCCGGTCCGGGCGGACAAAGTGTCAATACCACAGATTCGGCAGTACGCATTACACACCTTTCTACCGGTCTGGTGGTAACCTGCCAGGATGAAAAATCCCAGCATAAAAACAAGGCAAAGGCTTTAAAAGTGCTCCGGGCCCGCCTGCTCGACAAGATGATCCAGGAGCAGAGCGATGAAAGATCCGAAGAACGAAAAAGTCAGGTCGGCACCGGAGACAGAAGCGGAAGAATCCGGACATACAACTTTCCCCAGGGGCGGGTTACAGACCATCGTATCGGCATGACTTTATATAAACTGGAAAGTATTCTTGAAGGAGAGATCACGGAATTGGTCGAGGGCCTGGCAACTTACTACCAGGCCCAGGCAATGCAGAGCGAAGAATCAACCAATGCCTAAGGAACCTGAATGGACCATCGCAAATCTGCTTAAGTGGACCACGTCGTACTTTGGCTCACACAAAGTAGACAACCCGCGAATGACGGCGGAAATCCTTTTGGCGCATGCACTCAAAACCAAACGAATTGATCTGTACCTTCAGTTTGACAAACCCCTTTCACAGCAGGAACTTTCAAAATTCAAAACCCTGATAAAAAGGCGTATCCGCCATGAGCCGGTTGCCTATATAACCGGTTCACGGGAATTCTGGTCCCTTGATTTAACCATAACGAAAGATGTTCTGATCCCGCGCCCGGATACGGAATGTCTTGTGGAAACGGCTCTCCCGCTATTACCGGACAAAAAAACAGCTCCGCCAAAGCATATCCTGGAATTGGGCACCGGCTCCGGCGCCATTATCATTGCTCTTGCTTCGGAACGCCCGGGACACCTGTTTTTCGCATCAGATATCTCGGTGCCTTCCGCTGATCTTGCAAAAAAGAATGCGGCTTCACACCGCATGCAGCATGCCATACACTTTTTTTGCAGCAACTGGTTTAAGGCATTAATACAAAAACCGCTATTTGATATCATTCTTTCAAACCCGCCGTACATCCCCAGCGGGGCAATCCATACGCTTGCTCCGGAAATCTATAAATTCGAACCTCTCATGGCCCTTGACGGGGATCACGATGGACTCGCAGCCATTGGAGAAATCATCGAATCAGCCGATTCCTATCTTAAACAGGGAGGATACCTTCTCCTTGAAATGGGTTATGACCAGACGAATCAGGTCGCTGATATTGCCGATCGATGCGGCTCTTACGAGGATAAGGAATTTCTGAAAGATTATGCCGGACATCATCGTGTTGTAAAACTGAAAAAGAAATAAAAAAATCATTGCGCATCATAGGATTATCTGATAAATAATTTGGGTTTAAATATCACAACACACGCTCTTTGATCCGCTTCCAGGTGCTTTTTTGTTAAAAAGTCGGAGGCTGAGATGACAGGGGCGGAGGAAAACAACCAACGTAAGAAGGGAGAAAACAATGGCTTACATTACAATGAAGGAGCTTCTTGAAGCAGGTGTTCATTTTGGTCATCAGACCAAACGCTGGAACCCGAAAATGAAACCATACATTTTCGGTGCACGAAACGGAATCTATATCATTGATCTGCAGAAAACCGTACGCATGTTCAAGGGCATCTATGATTTCGTTGTGAAGACGGCTGCAAAAGGCAAACCGATTCTTTTTGTCGGAACTAAAAAACAGGCCCGCGAATCCGTCTATGAAGAGGCGAATCGATGTGAAATGTTTTACGTTCACAACCGCTGGCTCGGTGGGATGCTTACAAATTTTCAAACCATCAAAAAAAGCATAGACCGCCTGAATCACCTGAATGATATTGAAAATGACGGTTCCATTAACATGTTCCCAAAAAAAGAAAGGCTGAAGCTGGGCAAAGAAAGAACAAAGCTCGACAGCAGTCTTGGCGGGATCCGTAATATGCGGGGAATTCCGGGCGCCATGTTTATTGTTGATCCAAAGAATGAAGCGATCGCCGTACGGGAAGGTCGTCGTCTGGGTATCCCGATAATTGCCATTGTGGATACAAATTGTGACCCGGATGATATTGACCATGTAATACCGGGTAATGACGATGCAATAAGAGCCATCCGACTGATCACATCCCGCATTGCTGAAGCCTGCATCGAAGGCACCCAGCTCTATGAGGAAAAACAGCAGGCAGAAGCGGACAAAAAAGAAACCCCCGAACCAAAAACTGCGGCTGCCGAGCTGCAGCCCGGTGAGCGTAAAGTAATTTCAGACGGATCAAATGGGCCGGTTGTAGAAATAATCAGACAATCAACATCAGAAGAGTCAGAAGAGTCAGAAGAGTCAGAAGAGATT
>JAQYVL010000105.1 GCA_030145525.1 Desulfobacterales bacterium | reverse complement strand
ATATTATTCCTCAGCCACTAACGCTTTTCTCAAAAATCTGTCCAAAACATCTGTTTTTGTTTCGCCGGCCTGCTCCGGCCGTAGATTAAACTTGTTCAGCCTCAAAAAGCGATAGCCGTAACTTTCAATCTCTATCTGCCGGCTGATGTCATAATCAAGATACTCTTGCGAAAAATTATGTTTGGTCACGATATCAGGATTTTTTGTATGGTATTCCACCCCGTCATATTCGAGGATCAGGGCCTGCTCTTTGCCGCCCTTTGAAAAGGTCATGAGAAAATCCACCCTGTATTTTGGTATCTGCTTTGCGTATTCGGCCCTGATGTATTCTCCGATTTTAAACTGGGGAATGATTTTTACATGCTCCCTGTGCGTTTTCACAAAATTCGTGCCGATCAGAAGGTTATACAGGTCTTTTTCCGGCGGCGATTCAAAAATAGAGGTGTCTTCGATGAAAAAATCATTCTTTTTATTTTCGTCAAGAAGCTTGTCATAATGCCGAATGGCATTGCCAAGCCTGGTTTTACCATACTTGTTAACCGGCATGCTGTGCACAAAGACCATTGTGTCCTTTGCACGACTGAAACCCACATTGAGCCTCTGCATCTTTAACTTTCTGATATTGTCCGCTGTGCCGTCAATGACCGGATAAATGTTCCTTAAATCAGCGTTGCCGTATTTGCTGTCTTCCACAAAGGAGTAATAGACAATATCGCGTTCTTCGCCCTGCACGTCTCCCACAAACCAAATGGCCAGATCATGGTTCCTTTTCAGTTCCGGCATATTGAGCTTTTCATTCAACACCTGCTCCATTCTTGCCTGCTGTTCACGGAAAGAGGTAATAATGCCTACGCTTCCCTTAAAGCCGTTTTTGATACGGCTGTCCAGATCGTGAATAACGGCATCTATTTCATCATAGTTTGCATTTCTGCCGGAATTTCCTCTGGTTTCCACGGGAATAAACTGCAAGACTTCGCCTATCGGCTTAGTGCGTATCCGGTTGATGCTGAGATCGAGAAGGGCGGGCTTGTAAAAGAATTCATTAGAATAATCTATGATTTCAGGAAAACTTCGGTAATGCTCACGGAGAGAAGTGGTGTAATTTGCAATGGCCCTGGCAAAACTGAGTGTTGATGTTCGGATATTGAAGGTTTTGAGCCACAGGACTGCGCCTGCGTTATCCTCCTGCGGGCGCAATGCCTGTTCAGCTTCCTGTTCTTCTTCATCTATCTCTTTAGAGACCTCTTCAATCAGCTCTTTTACCTCCTGATCTGTTGCAGATGTATTGTAATCATCTTGATACGCATTTATAATGTCCCTGAAATATGCGGCAGAATATTTAGAGTTTACGTTAATTGCGCCGACAGCGCCGTACTGGTATTCATCGCCAAAAACAACGACCTGCTTTGCCCGCAGGATAAGGGAAATTGACTCGGCAATAGAGACCTGCGACGCTTCGTCAATGACAAGAAGATCAAACAGGTCTTCGTCCATCGGAAAGTGTCTGGATATCATGTCGGGTTCGGCAATAATTCCTGATATGTTTTTCAGGAGTACCCTGGCCTGTGTGCTTGTCAGCCTTTTCCCGCCGGCAAAAGAAGCCTTGATCCTGGCGACATCTCCCAAAAAGTTGTTGAGATTTTTCATCCGAAGATCGTTTTTGTATTCAACCTGTTTCTGTCTGAGTCTATTAAAAACATCAAGGTCGTCTTTGTTAAATGAATCAACAACCGTTTTTTTGGAAAGCGCATAGTGGAGTTGAATACATTTCCAGATATCGGCTTCAGCGCCCGTAAGATTATTGAGCCGTGATAAAGCGCCTAATTTCTCGCTTGAAATTTTGAGTTTGGCAAGCATTGTTCCATAGTGATTGAAAAGGGAATTGATGCAGTTAAAAAGCTCCTCGTCCACCTCTTGAATAGCATCTTTCACTCCATCAAGGGTATTGTAAACCTCGGAAATGCTTTTTTCTTTGTTTCCGGCCACTTCGCGGTATTCGTCAACGATGTCCCTGTGCTTCTTCAGTGCGATGGCTGTTTGAAGCGCTGAAATTCCCCCAGAAGCCATATCCAGGGTGAGTTCGTTTGCCGGCACGTTTTTCAAACGCACGATTTCTTCAATAATATTTGCGTGCTTCAAGCTCTTTAAAGACTTGATCAGTTGCTCCAAAACCTTCTTGTCAGGAGTCTTCCTGAAAAATTTTTTGAAGAATGCGCCGGGGATATCGCCGGGCTGAAGCGCTGAAATGGGTATATCCATTTTGAAGGATTTTGCGGACGCTCCTATTAGATCGACAAAAGACTTCGGGACTTCAGTGAGAGTTGTCTCAAAATCAAGCTCTTCGTTGGAATGAAGGTTGATTGCTTCACAGGCATTAAGAAAACTTGGAATATCTTTCCGGTGTTTTAGAAGAAACCGAAATGCTGCCAGGCTGATATCGTTGAAATTATCAACGATCGCATCTTCGGCAAATTTTTGTATCTTTTTAAAATCAATTACAACCGAAGCATCGCATGTAGGAAGAGCAAAATCGTCATCTGAAAACTCGCCGGAACTAATAAGCCTGCTCTGTATCTGCTCAAATTTAAACAGATCGTGAATCTTTTCCCTGTACTCGCCGGATGAAGAAATCTGCTTTTCTATTTTTCCGGTAACAGATCTTTTTAACTCTTTTTCATCTTGTTCAACAGCCTGCTCATTGTAGTCATTTGCCCGGTCACCCGCAGCGTTTATCACCGCATTTTGAAGAGA
>JAQYVL010000104.1 GCA_030145525.1 Desulfobacterales bacterium | reverse complement strand
AGGCGTTATGAAACATTTAAATGACACAGACATACTCACCAGGGTGACCAAATACAATCTGATCCGTTCGGAGCGTATGCTTTATATTGATCTGCATGAAGCTGTTTTCGGAAAACTTGCCAGCAAATTCGTAGCTGTACCGAACCTGATCAATATTATCGCAAAGCCGGAATATCAGGGAACGGGTGATACTGAAAAAAAGGCCTTGAATGATTGCCTTGCAAAAATTAAAGATTTATCACTGGAAGATATTTTTCCTGCAAAACAAGACAAATAGAGGCGATCCTTGAACGCTCAAAAAAAGAACGCTCAAAAAAAGAACGCCAAAAAAAAAGATCCCCCCACAATCGCAATTCTCGGATCACTGCCTCCCCTTAGGGCTCTCAGCAGCTATTGCCTTGAATTTTCCATGGCAATGGCTGATCTGGCTGAAATAGATTTTATATCCTTTAAAAAAATCTACCCCGCCTTTCTGTATCCCGGCGGTAAATTAAAAGAAGACGCAACTTTTCCTTCCATTAATCACGACCGGTTGGCTGTAAAGCGCCGTCTGACCTGGTATAATCCGGCAACATGGATGCGGGAAGGTTTTTTTTCAAAAGCAGACTTACTGCATGCGCAATGGTGGAGCCTTCCGTTATTCCCAATTTATCTGTTTATATGTATCGGATTCAAGCTTCGCGGGAAACCGGTCGTCTTTACCGTTCATAATGTTCTACCCCATGAAAAATCCATACTCTTTACCATCTTTTCCGGTCTCCTTTTCAAGCTGGGTGATCATTTTATCGTCCATTCAGAAAAAAACAGGCTGCAGATGATACAGCACTATGGCATTCCTGAAGAACGTGTTACATCAATTCCTCACGGCCCCCTTGACTTCCACACGTCAAAAAAAACAAACAGGGAAACCGCCCGCAGGGAAATGAAATTTCAACCGGAAGAAAAAGTGATCCTTCTATTTGGCGCTATTCGCCCATACAAGGGAATTGATACTGCAATTTCCGCCTTTGATATGGTCCGGAAAGAAATTCCGGAAGCCCGCATGCTGATCGCCGGAAAACTTTGGGAAAAGTGGCTCCCCTATGCTGAAATGATCGAAACCCTGAAACTCGAAAAATATATCCATACTATTTTACAATATATCCCTTCTGAGATGGTTTCAAATTTTTTCTGTGCCGCCGATCTTGTGATACTTCCTTATCATCATTTTGACAGCCAGAGCGGTATCGGGTCAATTGCCGTTTCTTTTCGAAAACCGATGATCGTCACCAATACCGGAGGGCTTCCCGACCTCGTGGAGAATCCTCTCAATATAGTCCCCCCGAAAGATCCCGATGCACTGGCAAAAAAGATCATCAGCTGCCTTAAAACCCCAGGAAGACTGCAAGAAATGAAAGAGGAATCAGAAGTTGTTGCAAAAAAGATTGCATGGCCGGCACTTGCTAAAAAGACACTGGCGGTATATAAAAAAATTCTTGAGCAGAATTGATGGCTTCCTAAAAAGTCCAATTTCTTTGTTGCGGTTAGCGCTGACGCTTCACTGCGTGTCATCTTTCGTCATTCGACGTACTTCAAAGTACGCCTCACTTCAAAAGACTCGTGCGCCTTGAACTTGAACTTTTTTCTTTGCCATCAAAATTTCGGCTTTTTACAAGCGCTTCAAAATTATGATATAAGGCTGTCGACAGGTTTTGTTTCCGTTTCGCCAAAAGGAGAGACCTTTGAAAAATATTCAATTTTGTTCAAGTTCAAGGCAGGCGAAAATTTCAACCACAGGAATACATGGAGTATTTCGAGGATTGAAATTTGAGTCTAACGCAGAAACTGGGCAAAAGGGATTGTTTTACAAAGGTCTCAAGGAAAAATATTGAGCTACTTAAAAGAACTGCTTCCTAAAATGATCCAATACCGGCTGGCAAGGTTCGGGCTGGTAAAACCGGGCACACCGATGAATCTGACGTTTTCCGTCACCAACATCTGCCAGTCCCGCTGCAAGACCTGTAATATCTGGGAGCTTTATAAAAAAGATCCGCAAAAAAAAGAAACAGAATTAACCCTTCCTGAAATTGAAAAAATTTTCCGCTCCATGGGCCATGTTTATATCTTCAACATCAGCGGTGGGGAACCTTTTCTAAGGGAAGACATCACGCAGATAATTGAATCCGCATGCAAACACCTGACACCAGGAATCATTCACATCCCCACCAATGCCATTGCCATCAGAAAGATCAAAAAACAGGTGTCTGGAATTATAGATATGCTGGAAGCAAAATTCCCATCTGTTCGTCTCACCATAAAACCCAGCCTGGACCATATCGGTGAAAAACATAATGAAATCCGGGGTATATCTGGAAACTTTCAAAAGGTAATTGATCTGTTTCAACACCTCAAAGAACTGCAGCCAAAACACAAAAACTTTCATGCAGAATTGGGTACGGTGATCTCATGCTGGAATGTTGATGACATTGAAGTAATTTCAGAATATGTAAGCAAACTTGGAGCAGACAGTTATCGAAAC
Source organism: Desulfobacterales bacterium (assembly GCA_030145525.1). Classification (GTDB taxonomy): domain Bacteria; phylum Desulfobacterota; class Desulfobacteria; order Desulfobacterales; family SURF-7; genus JAQYVL01. Next base: position 9,434 of record JAQYVL010000104.1, on the reverse strand, counting down.
GAAATTGCGGAACAACGCTCTGAAATGTTTAACCAGGGGAATCCCATCACCCCTTCTCCGGATGATTACGAACAGGCCATTGCATTTTTTGTCAAGCAAATCAAAGCCAATATGAAAAACAAAGTATTTTTCCAGAAAATTACCAATGCATTTCGATTGGTATATTATGATCTGGCCATACGAACCATGAGGGAAAAAAGACAAATCATACCATGCTATGGAGGCATCTCCAATGCCCACATGACACCATACGGTGATATCTGGGCATGCTGCACTCTGGGATATGAAAAACCCCTTGGAAACCTTCGTGACTTCAACTACAATTTCCAAACACTATGGAACAGTCAGCAGGCAAAAGAAGTCCGTGACCATATCCGGAAAGGCAATTGTCAATGTCCTCTTGCAAACCAGACCTATTCAAATCTGCTGCTGCACGGACCATCTTTGCTGAAAGTAATGTGGAAAATTGTAAGAACCTGAAGTCTTTTTTGCTCTACCGGATATATTCGAGTTAATAAATTATGAAGAGGATCTACAGAAGAAAAGGAAAGGAGTTGAGGTGAAGTATCTGGTTACAGGCGCTACGGGCTTTTTGGGTCCTTACCTGATCCGTGAATTGATGTCCAAAGGGCATACATGCAAATGCCTTGTACGGGATGCCAGCGATACGGATTATCTGAAAAATATTGGAGCGGAGCTGTTTCAGGGGGATATTACGAAAAAAAACACCCTGACCGGAATTGCCGATGACATGGACGTTCTTATCCACATGGCTACACTGGGTCATGTCAGCAATTTTAGCGTTACAGAAGAAATGTTTGAATCGATAAATGTTCGGGGAACTGTTAATATCATGCAGGAAGCTTTACGGGCAGGGACAAAGAGGGTTGTCCACTGCAGTACGGTTGCAGCCATGGGGATCTGCTCCGATAACCCGGCAACGGAAACCAGCAAGTGCAATCCGCATCACTCCTATGGCCGGAGCAAACTTAAAGCGGAAAAAGAAGTTCTGAAAATGGTTTCGGATTCAGGTCTGCCGGCTTCTATCATACGCTTTTCGATGATTTATGGACCAGGTGATCCAAGGGACATGTTGAAGCTTGCCCGGCTGGCAAAAAAAAACCTGTTCCCCAAAATTGGGAGCAGGCCTAAACTTACACCGCTTATTCATGCTGATGATGCGGTTCAGGGTCTTCTTCTGACTGCGGAAAAAGGGAGAACCGGTGAAATCTATCTGATCACAAATCCGCAATCCGAGCCATTTGAAAAAATCCGAAAGATTATCCTGAAAGGGTTGGGGGTTTCAAGATTCCCCCTGTATGTTCCGGAATGGGCCGCCCTTGCAATCGCATCCGTATCTGAAAAAATCTTTTCATCTATCGGAAAATCTCCGCCTGTATCGAGAAAGAATATCGAGTCAACTCTTGCAGATCGGGTCTTCTCCATTGAAAAAGCCCGGAAAGAGCTTGGGTTTCAGACATCGGTCGACCCGGAAAAAGGATTACTGGAAACGGTTCTCTGGTATAAAAATAAAGGATGGATATAGGAAATGAAAAAAGAAGTGGAAGTTTTTGGGGTAACCTATGACCGGTATGTTCTGCTGCAGTTACACAAAGCACTTACATGCGATTTAAACCTGAAAAGTATTGTGGAAATGCCGAGCCATGGCGCCAAGGCAGCAGGTTCTCTTTATTCAATAGGATTTGGGAGGGCCGGGTGCAATGTTACATTGGTGAATCCGGAAATGGAGATGATGTACGGATGGGATGAATTGAATATTTCAGATAAAGTTAATACCGTTTCTAATGAAAATATTTATAAAACCGATTTTTTAGATAACCAGTTTGATCTTGCGTGGAATTTTGTCACATGGACAGAACTTGATAATCCGGAAAATTACCTGAAAGAGATGAAACGAATTTCAAGCAAATATGTTTTATTTGTTACCTGCAATAATTTTCAGCCCGGCTACCCGTGGCACCGGATGCTTCACTTATTTTTCGGCTTTCCCTGGACCCATGGACAGGTAAAGTACAACCATATAACAAAAGTAAAAAAGATGTTTAAACAGGCTGGATTTAAAATTGCGGAATATGGAGCAATTGATACTCCGGGATGGCCCGATCCGAGCGGCCCGAGGGATGTGAGGCTTCACAGAAGATATGGCACCAAGGGTCCTGAACCGTCTACAAAAAAACCGGATTGGGAAGTGCCGATTATTCGATACGCAAAAGCCGGAAAATATCCTGAATGGATGAAAAAGCTTGGACGATGGGACATGCTTTTTAGAAAAGGATTATTCAAACTTCCCATGAGTCATCTGTTCTATGTTCTCGGAAAAAAGTAGAACCCATCTCAAAAATGCTATATAGCCCAATTTCATCGTCAGAGCCGGAAGGCTAAAATCAAAACTTATTGCCATATCGAACCATTGCGAATGTTTCGATACACCTCGCGGGTATTGTATTTCATAATATTCCGTAATACTGTTGCCGGTAAAAGCCATTCATTTCGATACATCCACTGATTATCATAAATAATTCCCCTGCGCCGTTCAGGGTCTGCCTTTTTTACATTTCCGACCAGGACATGACTTTGGGAATCACCGGAAGCTAAATTTTCAACATTTTCCTCTGCGGAAAAGAACTGATATATTTTTGGTATGGTTTGACTTGGATGAAGCCCCAATTCTTCATAGCTCATACTTAAATATGAAATCTTCTTCTCAGCTAAAAAAGATTTAATCCGGCGATTTTGATAATACCATAATAGAAAATAATAAGAGGGCCGGGCAGTCAAAAATGGAACAAGCGATTTCAGTATCAGCATTTTTAAGGAATTTCGATATGCCAGTTTTTTAACGTACATACCGTTTTCCCCAAAATACGCCGGGCTTCTCCTCCGGGCATTTAAACGAGAAATAGTCCAGGCCCGAACATCTCGAATCAAATAGATCACTTTCAGATCAATCATTTTTAACGATCGAACCAACTCCAGGGCCTCTGGAAGTTTCGAAGAATCCACCGGAACGCGGTCCTCTCCAAAGACCTCTCTGAAAACATTGATTACCAGTTCATACCGTCTTTGGATATCCGCATCTTTATTTTTTTTTAATGCCTCTCCAGCCGGCCCCCAAAAAGAGCATTCAGCTTGAACTTTTCCGCAGGAACAGTATTCATTGTTTTCAAAACGATTAAAATCAGGACGAATAACCTGATAAACTTCTCCGAGCCCTAAAAACCGGGGATGCTTTCCCAGTGTCAGATCCAGTAATGTGGAACCAGTGTGAGAAAGCCCCAGAATAAAAACGAGTTCCTGCTTTTTTTGGTTATTGCTTTTGCTCATAGTACTCAAGGCCCAGATGGGTAATAAGATCCTCTCCCATCAAATATCGAAGAGTATTTTTAAGCTTTTTCAACTGAATGAAAAGATCATGCTCCGGATAAAGCCCTTCCCCTACCATAGGGCTTTTATAAAAAAAAGACAGCCATTCCTGAATACCGGTCATACCGGCCCGGGTTGCAAAATCCATCAGCAGGGCTAAATCCAATACCAGAGGAGCGGCCAGAATGCTGTCACGGCAAAGGAAATCAACCTTTATCTGCATCGGATAATCCAGCCAGCCAAAAATATCGATATTATCCCAACCTTCTTTATTGTCACCCCTTGGAGGGTAGTAGTTTATTCGAACTTTATGATAAAAATCTTTATACAGGTCCGGATAGACTTCAGGCTGAAGAATATATTCCAAAGCACCAAGTTTGCTGACTTCTTTTGATTTAAACGACAGGGGCTCATCCAGGACCTCTCCGTCTCGATTGCCCAGGATATTGGTAGAAAACCATCCGGAAAGCCCAAGCAATCGTGCTTTCAATCCCGGTGCAATAATGGTTTTCATAAGTGTCTGACCGGTTTTAAAATCTTTTCCGCTGATGGGAACATTATTTTGTAATGCAAGTTCCTGAATGGCCGGTATATCCACAGTTAGATTGGGTGCTCCATTGCCATAGGGAACTTTTTCTTTCAACGCTGCATAAGCATAAATCATACTCGGTGCTATCGCGGTGTCATTCTCTTTCAGCCCCTTTTCAAAGGCTGCAAGGGTTTCGTGAACAGGGTCCGATTCTATATAAGTTTCCGTGCTGCCGCACCAGATCATCACCATACGATCCAACTTATTTTCAATCTTAAATTGCCGTATGTCCTCACGAAGCTGATCAGCAAGCTCCATTTTGGTCTTACCCTTTTTTATAAAAGTTCCATTCAATCTTTTCACATAATCCGGATCAAATACAGCAGACATTGGACGGATGCTTTCCAGTTCAGATCGAAGACTCTCAAGCAAGTCCTTTTTCAAGACCCCGGCGTGAACAGCAGCCTCATACATATTATCTTCAAAAATATCCCATCCTCCGAAAACCAGATTGTCCAGTTCGGTTAAGGGGATAAACTCTTTTATCATGGGAATTCTTTTTTCCGTACGTTTTCCCAGACGAATAGTTCCCATCTGGGTTAAGGAGCCAATTGGGCGTCCAATTCCTTTTCGAATGGATAGTACACCGGCAACAAATGTAGTTGAAACCGCGCCCATTCCAGGGGTTAATACTCCAAGTTTTCCATTTGCAGATAAAATGTCATTTTTCTTTTTCATTAGTTTATACCTTAAAATTATAAAGATTTCTTGAACACATCATCATTCAACGATATAAGGGAATTCTATATAAATTTTTTATTTTTCATAACAACAAAAAGGTGCTGCTTTTGAAATGGTCTGAATTAAAATTAAAATGTAAACGAGACAATGATTATATCATCACTTTGTTTTTTACAAATGAAATATCGCTCTTTGTAACCTGGGTATTGTGCAAGACCCCTGTAACTCCAAATCAGGTAACCATTACTTCGATACTTTGCGCTTTGTTATGTGGAACTTTCTATGCATCGGGTATGTTTTTCTGGGGTTCCCTCTTCTTATTCCTGTCACATATGCTGGATTGTACTGACGGAAACCTCGCAAGAGCCAAAGAGGCTTTCAGCCCATTCGGAAGATGGATGGATTTTATCGGAAACAGAACCGGAGAAGTATTTATTTTTCTAGGTATAACCTGCTATTTTTATATAAATGATGAATCTGTTTTCTGGATTGTTCTAACATTACTGGATTCCATTCTTCTTCTTCTCTATTACTACATCGTCGACGTAGCTCTCTCATTGGGAATTTCCAAAACCAAACAAACAATTACATCCATTAAATTTAAAGATGTACATGTTAAATGGGGTATCATGGAACCGGTTCTATATGGATTTATCGTGCTTTCTCCTCTTGGCCTGGTTAGGGTTCAAATTGCTTTTATTTTACTTCTTACAATTGGAGGGATTGGGTATCAGGCATATAAAAATTACTGCCGCCAGACGGATGAATCCTGATTTTTATGAACGCTTTTGTGCATATACAACTATTATGGAAGATCTTCTCAACAGGGAAAAGATATAAGACATCGGCAATGACAATAAAAAAGACACCTTCCTTATATAAATATTCTTGCTTTTATTCCTGGATGCAAAATAATTTTCCAGGCTGCTTGCCATATCTGCCGGCCGGATGGTATGAACCACTTTCATACAGTTAAAGCCTGCAATGTTTAATAAATTTTTTATTGAGCCGGGTGTAAAGTGGTAAATGTGTAAGGGTATTTCAAAACCGTTCCAGTATTCCCGGAAAACACGTCTATCAAAAGAGTCATAATTGGGGATACCGATCAATAACAGACCGTCATCTTTCAGCATTTTCGATACTTTTTGCAGGGCTCTTTTGGGATCGGGAAAATGTTCTAAAACATGCCACATGGTGATTACATCAAAAGATTTTTCCGGATATTCAACCTCCTCATAACTTTTCCATTCAACATTAAGTCCTGCATTTTTTGCGGCAAGTGCCGCTTTTTCAACCGGTTCCACTCCCTGAACAGACCATCCGATATCCTTTAGCAGCCGCAAATATTCTCCCGTTCCGCAACCGATATCCAAAAGCTTTCCTTCACCTCTAAAAAACGGGATCGATCTGTAGGCGGTTTTATTATATAGATAAAAAAGTGTTTGTTTAATAGCTGTTAAAACAATTGACGGCCGATTTTCTTCTCTGCCGAAAACAAAATTCCGAACCGCCTGCATTAAGGTTTTCCGAAAACTTGAAGATCGAATCAGGTGCGGATCATGGGGCTTGTAATTCTCGGGGTAGTATTTCTTAATAAAATTACGATCTGTATCAATATCAATAAAAACAAGGCCGCATTCGTTGCAGCAAATAAGATTAAAATAATCAGCAGGTGTATATTTGTGGCCTTCAATTGATTGAATTTTTCTGAGATCAAATCCGCAACAAACATTGCACTGCGATTTTTCCATCAGGGCTTTTCCCCAATATTTTTTTTCCCCCAGAGGAGTTTTTCCGCATGATCCAGCATTTCAGGCGTATCAACATCCTGCCAAAAGCAAGATCCTATATCAAGCGTTTGCATTTTACCGGCATCGGAAAGCGCCTGAACTCCTTCAGAAAGGGATGTATCTCCTTTCTGCTGGCAGACTCGATCTAAAGCGTCCATCAATCCGATTGTCCCAATAAAAACACCTGTATCCACGCAGTTATATTCATCAAGCTCTTTACCTATACGCTTAATTAAGTTTCCTTCAGATAATACTTTTGTCGCATCGTCCATATCAAAAATCGTATCAAGTTTATAGTCAACGCATAAAGTTGCGCCATCCTTTGGGGGACAATGGCTGCTTGCCAACCGCATGATTCCGTCATCAAGGATATGATCCGCCATAGTTAAAATGAACTCTCCTTCCACATAAGGCTTTGCACAAAGAACTGAAATTCCATTTTTTAATAGATACTTATGATTTTGAACAAACTGGAGGCGTGTTTTCCCATTGTAGTTCGATAAAACATGTTTCTTTATCTCTTCTGCCTGCCAACCTAAAATGATAATAATTTTATCACAACCAGCGACATCATGGCTTTGGATGGTTCGGAGTAAAAGTCCGATATTATTTACGTGAATAAGAGGTTTAACACCTGATTCTCTTAAACGCGACCCAATGCCGGCAGCAAGAATAATCCCTGTTCTTTTTGGCGTTTGCTTCATAAGTAATGATCGTTTATTTTAGCAAGATAATTGCAGTTAATTTTTTTAAACCTCTTAAAGCGTTTAAAGTGGTTTATAATTCAAACTATGATATAGTTCTAAATATTGTTTTGTTATACTCTGAATACTGAACTGCTCCATCACTTTCTTACGTGCTTCAGTACTAATAGTTTTTGCAAAATCTTCATTCTCAATAAGGAGTAAAATCTTATTTATTAAATCATCCTGATCGTTCTCCTCAAAAAGCAATGCATCAACCTGGTGTGTTAAAATTTCGGCATTACCCTTTGTATTCGTTGCAATAATCGGTAGCCCGGAAGACATCGCTTCGAGAATAACATTAGCCAGTCCTTCAGAAACAGATGGGAGAACAAAAGCATTGGAAACCTGCATTATGGATGAAATTTTATTTGTGTTCCCATAAAAAATAACGGTGTTTTCCACGTCCAGTTGTCCGCAGAGATCCTCCAGCTCCTCCCGAAATGTTCCGTCGCCAACGATAAGAAGATAAGGTGAATTTTTATCCTCTCTATATTTCATACTCCAAGCCCTTATTAGAAAATCAACTCGTATTTTTTTCTCGAGCCTTCCGACAAACAGAACAATTTTCTTTCCTTCTGATATACCGAGAGAGTGCTTGAATTGAATTTTGTCGTCCATTGTCATTCCTGAATAGTTTTCGGCATCTATTCCATTCGGTATTCTTTGAATTTTATTTTCTGGTATATTAAATTCAGTTTTGATTTCTGTTTCAATTTCTTCTGTCATGCAAACAAACATTGTAATTTTCTGTATAAAAAACCGAATAAGCCAGCTCAATTTATTTCGGGCAGCCCTGCTGACATCACCATACCGACCGGCGCTTCCGATTTTAATGATACTGGGTTTTCCAATAAAAATCTCTGTTAATGCGCAGATAAAAACACTATCCATAAGCAATGGACAGTGCAGGATATTAAATTGATTTCTCATTTTCCACAATTTATAAAGGCAGGGGATCCAAAAATAAGAGTTTGGAAAATGTTTAACTATTTTTTGTAGAACCCCCTTTGGCGTATGAACAGTGAATATCGGAATCGTGCTGTCCAGCCCGAATGCGCATAGATGCCTATGAATCTCTTCGACCCTGCCCTGGCCCAGAATGAAAATGCTGCAGCCTCTTTCATGGATTTCCTTTGCAAGCCTGAGCGCATTCAACTGTGCACCTCCAATAGCAAGAATGTCTCGAATCGCAAAGACTATTTTTACCTGTTTGTTCATGGTCACGATTAAATACGCTTTAATGAGCTGCCTGAATGGTCTGAGAATTTTCTTCCGAAAACATTTTTAAGATCGTTTTTAATGAAACGACAAACCTCTTCTACTTGCGTTTCCGTATCTTCGGTATTGTTATCTAAAGCCAGCGTTTTGCAATTTTTTACGCCAGCGGCGCTTTTAAATATCAGTGAAAGATATGCTGTCTTTGTCTTAATGATTGCTTCTGCAGGGGCAGGATCCATTTTCTCAAATCTATATTTTCTGGATCTGCGACTGTGAATCCTTTGAGCAGCGATTTCAGGCTTTACGTCAAAAAAAACTACGCTAAATTGAATTTTATTATAAAGCAGCTCAAGCATCTCTTTCAAATAAGCAGTTATTGAATCAATATTGCTGGGTTTTCCTGTAACACCAACAGACCAGAGATCCTGAAGTAATCCCTGATCAAAAATAATAACCGGACATTTTTCGAGAAATGCATTTTTTTTTGCCTGCTCAATTTTAAATATAGTTCTTACCGCATTATAAGCATACCTGATGCTTGATGAATTCAACGGCTTAAAAAAGAGTGCAAATTTTAAAATTGATACTGCCAGCCGGAGGTTCATCAGAATAAACAAGAGCAGATAAAAGCCTCTTATAAAGCCGGGCATTTGTTTTCTCTGCTTGATCAGACAATCCAGTGAATATGTCTTATAACCGGCATACTCCAGTTCTTTGGCTACCTTTTTGCCGATTGTAGTTTTACCAGCTCCCGGCAAACCGAGAAATTCTACAAATAAAATTTCTTTCTTCATCTTACCTTTTTGTTTATAGAAAACGCCAGACATTCAACTTTATTTTTTTTATAACCTCCTGGAAAGGCACAGATGAATCAATGTCAACTATTTCAGATCCATTATATTTTAGTTGTTTTGTAATTAAAATTTTTCTCTGCACTGTTTCATAATTTTCATCAGGTTTTCTTTTCCTGGAAACTTCAATGGGTACATGAAGCTTTATGATCAGATCAGGAGGGAACTCAGCGAT
>JAQYVL010000103.1 GCA_030145525.1 Desulfobacterales bacterium | reverse complement strand
TGGGTGCCAGCCAATATATAAAGAAGCCGTTTACATTAGAAAAAATAGGTCTGGCTATAAAAAAAGAATTACTGAAGTAGTATATTAAATCAATATATTATGTTTTTAAATAATTTTGTAATAGCTTAAAAAGATCAATATGAATTTTGTCTTTTCTCACGATTCCCCTTCTCGAAAGGTTCACAATAGTTGTGATCGGAAGATCAAATATCTTAAAAAATGCCTTCCTCAAAATCTGTGTTCTATCTTTGAAATCACGTCAGCAAAAGCGTTTTTCGCATTTCAGATATATTGAGAGTATCTCAAACAAGATCGGAGATTAATTCCTTTGGTAATCCTGTCATATCAATTATAATCAGACTTGACAATATGATTGAAAATCACAAAAAGAAATCGATCTGTGAAAAATGTGATATTTTCCAGATATTGAAAATTCCATCAAAATGACCTGGCCGGTCTTTCTTTCTTGGCTTTCAAGTATAAATCTAAATCATTCATTTGTTACCGATCGTCTGAAAACTTTTAGTCATATCTCAGGAGAAATAAGAAAATATTGGTTTAGCTCTAATTTAAAACATGATACAAAACAGGAGATCCACATGACAAATGAACACAATCCTATTAGCGATCATTCCGGATGAATTGAATCATTTTATTACTCAAGGGGGCATATCTTGGAGTTCTGGTCAATTTTAATGCAGATTTTGCTGCTTCTTGTCGGCGCTTTCTTGATGGGTGTAATTGCTGAACGGTTAAGGCAAAGCGCTATTGTTGGCTACCTTTTAGCGGGTCTAATCATCGGTCCCTGGGTATTTAACCAAGACATCGTATTTCAGCTTGCGGAACTCGGTGTCGCCCTCCTGCTGTTTTCAATTGGGCTTGAATTTTCGTTTCAACATCTGAAGCGCCTGGGGACGATTGCCTTTGGGGGCGGCACGCTGCAGGTGACAATTACCATGCTTGTTTTTACCGCCGGCGTATACATTTTTCGGCCGATGGCTGAGTCGTTAGCAATTGGCTCAATTGTCGCTCTGAGTTCAACAGCGGTTGTTATGCGTGTTCTGGTCGACCGTGCTGAGCTTGATTCTACCAGAGGACGAAACGCGTTGGGAATATTATTGCTTCAGGATATATCAATTGTGCCTTTGGTTATTCTGGTTAGCATGATCGGTCATGATAGTTCCGGCCCTTCAATATTTTTTTCAATTATTAGGACTGGTGGTGGTGCAATTGGTCTTGTCGCTCTTTTTTATATCCTGTTTAATTATATGGTTCCATTTCTATTGAAAACAAAAACCATGCATGCCAGCCGGGACCTAATGATATTGTTTGCTATTCTTATTGCCATTGGGTCAACCTGGATTGCACATGCTGTTGGATTGTCTCCAGCGCTTGGCGCATTTTTGGCAGGGATGATGCTGGCGGAATGTGATTATTCTGTTCAGATACGTTCTGATATTGGTTCCCTAAGGACGATTTTTGTAACGCTTTTTTTTACATCCATCGGTATGCTGGCGAATCCTCAATGGATGTTTTATCACATTCATTGGGTGGTAGCCGGTTTATTGATTATGGTTATTGGTAAAACTTTAATCATCTATACTATTGTCCGGTTTTTTGGTTATTCCACACTGCAATCTCTGGCAACTGGCATCACTCTGGCACAGATAGGAGAATTTTCATTTGTGTTGGCCATAACGGCACGTAATATTGGACTCATCAATGAAAATATATTTAACTGGATTGTATCGGTTACGATCATGTCTATTTTTATATCACCATACATGGTGGCGCATGCCTCTAAAATTGCACATCAGTTGGTGGATATGTTCTCATCACGAAAGTCGAAGAAATTTTTAACCGACAATAAAATTGAAACAAATAGCACTCAACAGATTATTATTATCGGGTTTGGCCCAGCTGGCCAACAGGTAGCGGACGGCCTGTTGGCAAATGGAATCAGACCATCGGTGATTGAAATGCGCCCGGCATCCGCTAATCATGCAAAAAGCAGGGGGCTGGTGGTTTATATGGGAGATGCTTCCCATGATGAAGTACTGATTCATGCGGGTATGAAAAATACATGTCTGGTAGTAGTTACGATTCCAGATCCTCGAATGGTAAGGAATATTGTTGAAAATATCCGAAAAATCTCTTCAGATTCCACAGTAATCGCAAGAAGCCGCTATCACATTTATAACAGAGAAATCGAGAAGGCGGGAGCACACATGATTATTGATGAGGAAAATATGGTAGGAAAGGACCTCGCTCAAGCCGTGATGGACTGCCTGAAAGGGACAGGAGATCTGGATATATCCTGCGCATGCGCACTGGCCGGATTGCCCTCCGAAACAGATCACCAAAACCTTACATAACAGGTTTTTGAAGAGCAACTTTATTGCGCTCAAGACAATGATCTGCCCTCGGTTTATAATCCGCCTTCAAATTTAGAGTACTGGGCATATTTTCTTCTGTTAATGTAAACCAAAATAGATCAAAGGTTCAAGTTTTAGATTTCCGTGATATATGGAATTTCTGATTTGTCTATATCTCACGATCATATCACAAACTCTTAGAGGAAGGTCCCCGGTTGTGATAGTTTCCAGATACCTGTCTTTTTCTAAAAATTATCGCTCGGACAGCCTGAATTTAGTGACTTCAAAGATCTATCTCAACCCATGGTAATTCCGGATTTATTACATATAAGATTTGAATATCTCAAATTTTTCTTGAGCTGAAATGTTTGAGTAAATTGCAGATAACACAACAGTTATCAAATCTAAGATACGTTTATCATATATAGTGTTTTTGAGGCGTTCAAATTCTTTGTGATATACGAATTTTTGGAAAGGTTGATTAAGACCAGATATGTTATGTCAGCCTTGCCCAGATTGGGTTAGGGTGCTGGTTCGTATATATTGCAGAATGAGTGACTTCTACTAATCTCTTTTGTCTTAAATTCCATCCATAAATTTTCATATATTGTGGTTGTCCATCCATCGTTAGGTAATTTTCAATATCTATCAGATATATTTAACAAAACCATCATTTCAGATACGCAACGATTATGACTTTCTAATCTGATGAATTTGCCAAATAATTAAATTTTACGTTTTCTGGGGAATTTCTCACGAGGTGGTATAATTACCGGTGTAAAGGAACCATTTCTATAATGTTGGAAATATCACAACATTTCACTTAAATCTTCAGACCCCTTAACCGGCAAGTGCATTGACATTGTTCTGCTATCTTTGCCTTGCCTTCCCTTTTTTCTTTTTTCCCTTTTTCGCTGTTTTTTGTATGCCGCGGTAGGGTTTAGTCTCCCGGGGAACGTCCCCATCCGTGTCTTCTATCTTAAAAAAAGTTGAAAAATAATCGGGTATTTTAGCTTCAAATTCCATTTTTTCATTGCTAAACGGGTGCTTAAATCTGATCGAAAATGCATGCAAGGCTAAACGCCCTTTTGGATTTTCACTGTATTTAATATCGCCGAGAATTGGATAACCCTTTTCGGAAAAGTGAACACGGATTTGATTTTTTTTACCGGTTAAAAGATCAATTTCCAACAAGCTATAGTTTTTAGACTCATTTATTACCTTATATTCCGTTCTGGCAAGTTTTCCATCTTCCGGATTTCCGACAGATTGCATCATATAATCTTCTCCCTCAGCAAGATAAGACTCTATGACACCACTTTTTGATTCTAAATGACCGTGGACTATCGCCATGTATTTTTTCTTCACATCTTGCCACTGTGCTGCCAATTTTTCACGAATCTCATAACTTTTAGCAAAAATCAACACGCCGGAGGTCTCACGATCCAACCGATGAACAACAAACAGGTTGACCCTCGCTCTTGGATTCCCTTTTCTGCAATAATTGATAAGCAACTGATGAGCGGTCTTCTCTGTTTCGTACCTGGCTTTAACACTCAAAAGCCCCGAGCTCTTATCAATGACAATGATATCCCGATCCTCATAAAGAATCTTAATACCTGCAGGCACATATTTTGATCTTATTTTTATTTTTGATTTAATCACAACTGTTTCCCGATATTCTGTTTTTACAAATAAGCAAATAGAGAGGTAAACTTTTTGGTTCTGTTGCAAAAATTCCAGATGCCTGATAATTGCACCTTTCGGTAATTTATCAATAGTCGGGAGATGCATTGATGGGCCTCAAGGATTTATTCAAATGGCGACACTTTGAAAAAGAAAGCATCATCTTAAATGTTCGTTGGTATTTGCGATACGCCTTCATTTAGCGATTTGAATGATGAACAAATACATCGGGACCTTCCTCTTGTTCAATAAATCCAAAACCTTTTTTATCGCTGAACCATTTCACGATACCATTCGCCATGTAATTAACTCCTTTGCTTTAATAATCCATTTAGGGTTGGCTCAAGAGCAACATCCTTGGAAACGATTACACTTTATAAATTCAGGTCATTAGAGCATATAAGTTTGCGTCAACCTTGTCGGTTTTGGACAATCACCATGGACGACTATTCTCGGTTTTCCTTGAACAAGGATACATCCAACGGGCAGGGAGGCCGATTTTCTTCCGCGTATTGACAGTCTTTCTGGTCACATTGCACCCAAGGAACTCCTTTGCTCATAAATCCGGTGTGCTTTTTGCACAGACTGATTTTGACGGTCTCGTGAACCACGTCACACTGGAACTCTATCTTTTTCTTTGACATCAATTCTCCGGTACGGCTGAATTTTCGTTGGAACGTAAGGTGCTTCTGTTGCAAATTTAGCCTGGTTTATCCATTCATACTAAAGGTCAATTGAGCATAATTTTGAAATACTTGCCAAATATCACAAACAAGGTAAAGGTTGTGATATAATATTCTTATCTCAACAATTTATCACGATCAAGTTTTTGTGTTACCTTGCCAATATACAAACCTGACGAATATGTCATATCACATTTTCATATCACAACAAACCAATCGAAAACAACTCTGGTGATCTTTTCCAGATACCTGTAAGTAGCCAATATTATTTTTCCCGACCTTTAAATGGCGGGGGGATACTTAAACTTGCCTGTTGATGGGGGGCTATGTGGAATGTATAGTGCCAGCTCTATTACCTTTCAGAGATTGTCGATATTGCAGATGATTACTAATTCCTTACTATTAAGAACCTAACATTTTTACCACTATAAAATAAAAACTGATTGCAAAGATTGACGAGTAAAAAGTGTTGGATATATTATAAATATAGACTATATGATTTATTTGTTTCATTAAGTGTGTAATTAAATACTTGGGGTTTGGGTATGCAGGGGGGTACTGACCGACTATTACCCTGTCTTGTATTAATATCCATATTCTCGGCACACGGGGCCTAAAAGCAGGCTTTAATTAACTAAGGGAGGCATACCTATTAGGCTGACACACACATTGAAAAATTAAATCCGAGGTGCTGATATGATTAAAAAACTCCTATTGCCTTTAATATTGTTTTTGAGTTTTAGCGGTATAGTATTTTCTGCTGAAAATATAAATTTCGAGACGCTTAAGAAAGCTGCTGAACAGGGAGATATAAATGCTCAGTGTGACTTAGCCAGTATGTATTACATAGGAAAAGATGTACCGCAAAACTATGCTGAAGCACTCAAGTGGTATAAGAAAGCTGCTGAACAGGAACACCCGGTTGCTCAGTTCGGCTTAGGCGTGATGTATTCCGAAGGAGAAGGTGTACCCCAGAATTATATTGAAGGATATGTTTGGTTGAGCATGGCATCGGCAAAAGGCATTAAAGATGCAAAGCAACATTTATCATTTATTGGGTCTAAAATGACGCCCGAACAAATAGCCGAAGCAAAGAAAAAAGCCGCTGTATTTTCGGAAAAGATTAATAGGGGTCTCTTGAGATCGAGCAGGGGGGAGGGGAGGTAAAACATGGCAAGCGAAGGATACCGGAGTTTTCGCGCACGGTATCGCGCGAGGTAGAAATGAGTCTACACCCAAAGCCATTAAAGCATTTTCTTAATTGGGGAATAAAGGTTATTCCGACCTATGAGAACGGTCGAACCCTCGGCAGTTGGAAGGATCCCCATAGATTCACGAACGACCTTGCAATAATACAAGAACATTGGGCTTCCGGATTCAGACGTTTTCAATTCATACCATGCGAAAGCAAGTTGATTTGGATGAACTGGATAAAATAGCTGCATCTAATTGAGACAGCCTCTACCGCTAACCCGCATCAATTTTTTCTTTTATGAAAAATTGTTTTCAGTAAATATTTTTTCAGGCGGTTTTCTGTTTTGTCAGCCGAGACCGGATAATCAGCGTCAGAACAAGGCCTGCCAACAGCAGAATGCCTGCAATAAAGAAGGAGGAACTGTAAGATCCGCTCCGGGCGGTAAGCATTTGAGAAAGGCGGCTCATGATAAATCCGCCCACACCCCAGGCGGTGAATAAGATACCGTAATTGGTGCCAAAATTCTTAAGGCCCCAGAGGCTTTTGGTGAACAGCGGGAAAAGGGAGAGATTTGTACCGTAATTAAATCCAATAAAGGTGGCCAGCAACAAAAGCGGCACGGCACCGGCATTTTCAGAACCGACAACCGGTATTGCGGCAAACATTAAAATCGCCTGAAAAAGGAGCATGATCACCATGGTGATCGTCGGGCCGATTTTATCCGTCAGAATTCCCGCAACAATCCGGCCGCCGGCGTTTCCGATGGCCATGATCGCGACCACAAGAAAGGCTGACTCTCCCATGCTCTTTTTGGCCATCCCGGCCACGCTGCCAATGACCATCAGTCCTCCACCCGCTCCTGTCAGATAAATCAGCCATAATATATAAAAATCGATGGTTTTTATCATCTGAGACGGCTTCATCTCCCTGCCGGTTGAAATGGATCCCAGCGCAGATCTTCCGCTGTCGGAATCCGGAAAGCAGTCTGCAAAAAAGGATTCAAATCGAAAGACATCTTCCAGACGGACTTCAGCTGTTTTTGGCCGGGGCGGTTTATACCCGGGAGGCGGGTTGACCAGCAGCAGCGAAGCGCCGCATACTACAATTATAAATGCAATTCCAAAAAAAAGCATCGACTGCTGCAGGCTCCATATGGATAAAAGATATTTGGCCAGAGGAGCAATATAAACCGAGGCCAGGCCGAAACCCGAAACCACCAGACCGGCGATTAACCCATTTTTTTCAGGCGGGAACCATTTCAGGGCCGGAGGCGTTGCCGATGAATAACCGAAGCCAATTCCAGTGCCTACCAGGACTCCAAAACCGATAATCCAGTGCAAATATACCGTGGTCCGGGAAATCCAAATAAATCCGGCGCCTACCAGCAATCCGCCAATTAGAGCGGTAATCCGGGGCCCTATCTTGTCCTGGCACTTCCCGGCCAGGATCATGGAAAATGCAAAAACAAGGCAGCAGACAGCATAAGGATCATTGATGGCTGCCGTATCCCAGTTAAATGAGTCAACTCCCCCCTGCTCTATTGAATTTTTAATGGCGTTTTTAAAAATGCTCCAGGTATAAAGAATTCCCAAGGCAAGATTAATCAATACGCCTGCGCCTGTAACGGTCCACCCCTTATTTTGTAACGCTTTTGTCATGCGCTCTTCCTTTTGAATAATAAATTGATTTTATCATAATTCTGTATTGTTTGATTTTTTTGGTTTGTTATTTCGCTTCTTTTTCAAATCAGGCGGAATCACCCGGAAGGTTACCAGAATGAGCGCAAAGAAAAGAAGATACAGGACCATAAATGTTCCTTCACTGAAATCATAAAACATGATTTTTTGTATCCATTCATGAATAAAGCCTTTTTCATATATCAGACCTTCTCCTCCTTTTATCCTCAAATCATTTTCCCATTCGGTGAGAGGGCAAATGATACCAAACAGACTCTCACATAGAACGATCCCCATAATGAGCGCATGGCAGATACGGAATTTCGCGTTTCTCGCAAACTTCCATTTTGCAAGATGTCCTGTCCATATAAATATAAAACCAAGGACAACAAAGGCGACAAGGGCAAAATGTATCAGTAAAATTCCGTCTGCCAGAAGCAGATATTTATTGTATGCCTGGCTCATATTGATCCTGTTCTTTGGATGACGATAACAAGCCATCGGAAAGCAGGCAAGGCCGCCGCATGAGGTGCGGTGCACTTCGAACATATTTTATCAGCTATGCCTTTTTCACACAAGATATAATCACTCTTTTTCCCTTTCTTTTCATTTTTCTCTGCAAACGTCATTTTTTTAATGCTGAGTATTGACTTATTGAAATAGTTGAAGTTTAATCGGGCCAAAAATTTCTACCTGTTTATCATTATAAGTAAGGCATACAGGAGGCATTGTGACAATAGAAACTGAACAGGAAGCAAAGAAGTATCTGAAAGTTATCCAGAGCGAATTGATTCAACTTGCCAACTTGTCAAAAGAAGCGGGCCTGAACAAGCATACAGCATTATGGTTCGGACTTGCCGGGGCTTTCATGCATTCCACGGAAGCTGTAGATCGTATGATAAATGTTATAATGACGCAGGTTGAATTGGATCAGCTAACATCGGATGCCGGTTCTCTGAATTCGGATATTACAATTTGAAAATATCCTGATTGCTGCTCGATCTATTTTTTTTCTGCAATGGTGATATGAAAAGTCCCTTTTAAAAAAGAGGGCTCCTGATGTATTGGTTTCAATCCTGCCTCATGAAGAATCGGCCCCAGTTGACGATTTATATCGGAAAAAAGAGTATTCGTAATAAAATTTAATGTGCGTCTGAATGTTGCAGGAGATGCATCATCCTTTAAAAACTTATCAAAAATTGAAACTCTCCCCCCTGGTTTCAGTACACGAGCCACTTCACTGGCACATGCAACGGGATCCGGAATAACAGCCAATATAAGATGCATTATGGCGCAATCAAACTGCCCGGAGCCGAAGGAGAGCTTTTCTGCGTTCATCACCCGGATATCAGAGCTAAGGCCGAGTTTTTCGGCACGGCGTTTTGAGCGCTTTACCATTACGGGCGCCAGGTCAATGGCTGTTATATGCACATCTGTCGGAAGAAAATCTAAATCCAGCCCTGTTCCTGCACCGACAATAAGAACACGTTCATTCGACTGCAAGTTTAACATCTCAATGGCCTGTTTTCTGCTCCGGCGGAACAACAGCGTAATGATGTTATAAAAAGGAGCATAAACAGAATATCGAATACGGTTCCAGGAAGTTGTGTTAATTGCCATTTTTTCTGCTGCCCTCTTGCAGTTTATTCATGCAGTAAACCTTATTTGCTCAGGGGAAGTCCTTTATTATAACACCGGATCGGAAGATGGTAAAGTATTGCGGCCAGGCATCGGTTGCATGAGATACAGGAAACAGTATTTGTTTTATTTTGCCTGAATTTTTTAACAATGTTGGGCTCCCTGATAAAGGGCCTCGACATGGAAATAAAGTCCGCGTTATTTCTGACGATTACTTCTTCCATATGTTTCAGTTTTCGAATCCCCCCCACAACAGCCAGAGGGATTTTTCCTAAAGCTGGTTTGATTAATTTAGCGGCTTCTATATTATAACCCTCCTGAAGGTCAAATTTTCCCACCCAGCTGTTCAGCTTAGCCTTAATGAACGGTCTTTTCCACCATGGGAAGCCGGCAGCCATTTCGTCAACCGGAATATCGCCCCTGCATTCATTGAATGGCGCGAAATCAACACTTCCGCAGCTTACTTCCACCAGATCAATTTTGAGGTCTCCGAGCCATTTCGCATACGTTGCTGCCAGACTTGGAACAATCCCTTTCCGTGGTGTAAAATCATTACTGTTAAGTTTGATTAAAAGCGGCATATTCTCCGGCAATGCGCTTTGCACCTCCGTCACAACTTTTTTTAAAAACCGAAATCGATTTTCATCCGAACCGCCCCATTTATCTTTTCGGTCATTGTAAAATGGTGAAAGAAACTGGTTGATCAGGTAGCCATGTGCTGCATGGAGCTGAACACCATCTGCTCCTGCTTCGGCCGCACGTCTTGCCGCACTTCCAAAATCCCTGATAGCTTTATGGATTTCATCTTCTTTCATTTCTACAGGCTTTGTAAAATCAACAGGATTTCGCCACTTGGCGGACGGCCCTTTGGGCTTCCGGCCGATCAGCTCTTTTGTGGTCTGCCGCCCGGAATGGGCGATCTGGAAAACAACTCTGCCGTCATGCCCGTGAACGGCAGCAGCAATTTTTTTCAGGCCGGGAATCATTTCGTCGGAATAGATACCTGTTTGATATTTCAATGCCTGCCCAAGGGGATGGATAAACATATACCCTGGTATGATAAGTCCTGCCTCTCCTTTGGCGAGCTTTGCATATCTTTTAATGAGCGCATCCCGGACCCTGCCATCGTCCGCAGCCATTCCCTCATATGTGGCAGAATGAATGAAGCGGTTTTTAATCTCCAGGTTTCCAATCTTCATCGGTGAAAACAGTAATGACATTGCAATCTCCTATATAAAAATCCAATAAAAATATGGAGCGTGTATCGTATGATACGCGAGCCTGTTTCGTCAACTCATTGCGTTGTTATTTTCGTGGCTTTATATAGAGTCAAACCTTGATTGTTAAATCGTTATCGGCAGGATTGACGATGAGTTATACAAATTTTAGAATTCCCTTTACCCGGGTGCACAATATACGTTATGATTTTTTTCACCGGTTAATACTATCAAATGAAAATAAATGTTTAGGAGGAGGCATAGATGAAACTGCTGAGAATAAACATGGGTTCCAAAACCGTTACAGAAGAGAATGTCCCTGAGAAGTATGCAGAACTGGGCGGCCGGGGCTTGACCGCTGTTATGATCAATTCTGAGGTGCCGCCGACCTGTGATCCTTTAGGGCCTGAAAACAAGCTGATTTTTGCACCCGGTTTTTTAAGCGGAACAAGTCTGGTAAATTCTTCCCGAATTTCAATCGGAGCAAAAAGTCCGTTAACAGGTGGAATAAAAGAGAGCAATGCGGGCGGAACGGTTGCCGCTTTTCTTGGTAAGCTGGGCATTAAGGCAGTTGTTGTCGAGGGAAAGCCGGACGGAGGGGAGCTCTTTTTATTAAGGATTGATGAGAATGGAAATGCTGCCCTTTTATCTGCAGAAAATTACAAAGGAATTCGAACCTATGCAGTGACTGAAAAACTGCTGCAGTCCTATGGTGAAAAAAATGCAGTCATGTGCATTGGACCGGCGGGCGAGTATCAGCTTGCTTCAGCATCCATTCAGACGTCTGATGTGGATGGACACCCCAGCCGTGCCGCAGGGCGCGGAGGACTCGGGGCGGTCATGGGTTCCAAGGGTCTGAAAGCCATTGTCATTGCTCAACCCGGAAAGCGTAACGATGATGAAATGGCTGATCCCGAAGCTTTTAAAGAAGGAGCCACAGCTATTGCCAAATTCATAAAAGAGGATGTCTTCACCGGCATCATGCTTCCCGAACAGGGTACAGCCTCCCTGGTGGCAGCAGTTAATTCAATGGGCGCTTTTCCCAGCTATAATGCTACCAAAGGAATGCTTGAGGGCTGGGAAAAAATCAGCGGAGATGCCCTTGCGGAAACCATTAAAAAGCGGGGCGGTGAGACAACCCATTTGGGCTGCGCCCAGTGCATTGTTCGCTGTTCGAACCGATTTGTGGATGAAGGGGGAGAATATGTTACATCTGCGCTGGAATACGAAACCATCTGGTCCATGGGAGGTATGACCGGTATAAGCGATATCGATATCATTGCCCGGCTGGATTTCCTGGCGGACGACATCGGCGTCGATACCATGAATACCGGGGTGGCTGTGGCGGTAGCCATGGATGCAGGGCATAAATCTTTTGGTGACGGAAGGGCTGCGATTGAGATGCTTGAGGAAATCGCCCGGGGTACGGAATTCGGAAGAGTTCTTGGAAACGGCCCGGAAGCGGTCGGCCGTCATTTTGATCATCACAGGGTGCCTGCAGTAAAAGGCCAGAGTATTGCCGCCTATGATCCCCGAGGCATGCAGGGTAACGGCGTGACATATGCCACGTCTCCCATGGGAGCGGATCATACTGCGGGGAATCTTGTCGGATCTTATCTTGGTGGAGTGCTTAATCCTCTTGAAGCAGAAGGGCAGGTTGAAGCTTCCCGAAATGCTCAGATTAAGATTGCTTATTTTGACTGCACAGGACTTTGCATGCTTGTGGCTTCCGCACTGGCAAGCCCCGAATCGGTTGATGCGCTTCTCAAAGTGATTAACGCAAAGCTGGGAACAAAAATGGGCCATGACGATCTGACCACTATGGGCTTGAAGGTGCTTGGGGTGGAAAAGGAATTCAATCGGAAGGCCGGTCTTACAAACAAGGATGACCGCCTGCCTGCATTTTTTCATGAGGAGCCGCTGCCGCCTCACAACAAGGTGTTTCTGATCAGCGATGAGGAGCTGGACAGCACATTGAACTGAATATGAAAATAAAAATTAAGGCATTCGGATCGGCAAGAAAGCACATTCCAGGCTATGAACCGGAGTCAGGAATGGAATTGGAGCTTCCTGCCGGTTCGACAATAAAAGATCTTCTCGGTCATCTGAACATTCCCCCGGACAAAGGTATCGCCGTATCCATGGACGGCCTGATCGCAGGATCGGATATTGAAATTAAAGATGACGCGACAATCGTTTTGCTGAATCCTCTGGCCGGAGGCTGATAACGTTTTGTCCATGCTCAATCCTTTTGTTTATATGCAGGATTTCTGACTGAGCAGGGATAACCGAAAAAGGAAATGAATATATGGGGATATGTGACAGACTATTTCAGTTAAAAGATCGTGTAGCAATTGTGACCGGTTCCTCCTCGGGGCTGGGCGTCACATTCGCAAAGGGCTTGGCTGAAGCAGGGGCGCATGTTGTCCTTGCGGCGCGCAGAAAAGAACGCCTGGATGCAATTGCCCTGGAGATTGAGGCAATGGGAAGCAAGGTACTGGCGGTTGAGTGCGACATCACCCGGGAGGAAGATGTCGAACGGCTTGTCGCTGTGACGCTTCGGAAATTTGATCGGCTGGATGTGCTGGTCAACAATGCCGGAATGACTCATGTGGTCGCGGCTGAAAATGAAAGTCGCGAAATGTTTCAACAGGTTTTAGATGTAAACGTCAGCGGTGCTTTTGCATGTGCCCGAATATGCGGAAAGGTCATGCTGAAAGCCGGCAGCGGATCGATTATCAATATTGCTTCCATTATGGGAGTTGTCGGTATCGGGCTTGTTCCTCAGGCGGCATATAATGCCTCCAAGGGCGCGGTTGTTAACTTAACCCGTGAACTCGCAGCCCAGTGGGCCAGACGGGGAGTCCGGGTCAATGCAATCGCTCCCGGCTGGTTCCCGAGTGAGATGACGGATGAATTGTTTGAAAACGAAGAAGGGCATAAATTTATTCGAAAGCGAACCCCAATGGGTCGCGCCGGGCTGCCGGAGGAACTTCTGGGCCCCATGCTGCTCCTTGCCTCTGATGCTTCCAGTTATATGACAGGACAAATCATTATTGTAGATGGCGGGTGGACGATTGTTTGATTTTTAGCCGGGTTTTGGAGAATTTTGGGTGCCATTATCCGGTAGGTGTCAAACCTTGATTATAAACATAGGCCGGTGTAATCCATTATCCATTTTGATGAACGAGTTTCATGCCCGGGTGAGGGACGGTGAAGTAGGGGATTACCCCTCCTTCCAGGCTTCCGATAAATGCCGTCCTTCTGTCTTCCCATCCAAAGCAGATATTTGTGGGGTGTTTTAAAATGATGGCTTCGGAATCCTCCAGTACGATTTCCAATCTTCCTTGGGGAGTGATATAGCCCACGGCATTTTGCATGGGAAAGGTCACCCACAGATTTCCGGCTTCGTCAAACGCAATTCCGTCCGGGAAACCGAGGCGGCCTAAAAATTCCGGCCCATAGACTTCCCGGCCGTGTAAAGAACCGTCACCGGCTATTTTAAATCGCAGTATATCCCGCTTCATGGTTTCCGCGACATACAGGTATTCTTCCTTCTGATCCAGTGTGATTCCGTTTGCAAAGACAATTTCTTCAGCGACAATTCTTGCCGAGCCGTTTTCTATCAGGACGATACAGCCATCTGGAGTCGGCTTTGTCAGGGAGTCTTCTATGTTTTTTCGAAAGGTGGAATTGGAGACCCACAGCCGTTCCCGCGAATCGATAAACGGAAAATTCGGAGAGTTCATCTTTTTTGAGCCCGCTTTAATCAGCAGCACCTCATGTCTGCCGTCGGGTGAAAGGGACTGTACCTGACCGTTTCCAATGTTCGCGATAATACAGTTTCCGCTTTTATCCAGGCAAATGCCATTGGGCAATCCGCCGACAGCTCCGAAAAATGCGGTTGTGCCGTCCCGGTTTATTCGGGAACATTGCCCCCGGGCATCCGCTGTCAGAATTGTGCCGTCATTTGCCGCAATAACACCTTCGGGTCTCTGCAGCCCGCTGCCGATGGTTTTCACTTCGGAAAGATTCATCTATAATTCTCCCGATTCTCTAAAAAAGAAAGGTTATAGCTGTTATCATAGATATAGTTCGATTGAGCAGTGATCGAAAGCCTCCTTGTTCTTTGATTGCGGCATTTGGGGCGTTCTATCATTTATTTTGCAAAATTTGAAAAACTCGGTCGCAGGCTCCCTCAGACAGTTTTAGTCACATTCTCCGATATAATTACCGCTGATGTGACTAGTCATCTCCATGCCGGACTGCTTCATCTTCATGGTGCCTTTCATTGTTTTACCCTCATAGGTAATTTTGCCTGTTCCTTTAACCTGCCCGCCCTGTCCGCTGTTGCATGTAATGACCCAGGATACCGTGTTCCCACTGATTTTGATGTTGTCTATTTTGCATTCCTGTCCGGGTCTGGATCTCTGAGGAACCATCTCTTTTTGGGTCAGGCATTGCGTATTTATCACAGGTTGCATTGCCATAGGCATGCCCGGCATTTCCATTTTTGTTGTGATCTCCCATTTACCTTCTTTTATGTTGGGTCCGGCATACGAAACAGAAGCGACAGCTAAGAGAATTGTCAATGCGGCGTAGATTTTTTTCAACATGGTTCCTTCTCCTTAATTTGAATTCGAAAAAATAATTTTCTGGATAAGGCTTGTTACTTCCTTTTTTTGGCAATTTTGGCCCATGAATCCCGCAAGGTGACCGTTCTGTTTATCACCGGCCTGCCCGCGGCAGAGTCAATTGAATCCATACAGAAATAGCCCAGTCTCTCGAATTGAAAACGATATCCGGGATCGGCGCCTGCCAGTCCGGGTTCAATTTTGCAATCGGTGAGCGTTTCCAGGGAATCCGGGTTCAAAAAATCTGTAAAGGTTGAGCTGCCTTCTCCTTCTTCGGGACTTTCCTTGTTAAACTGCCGGTCATAGAGCCGGACTTCGGCTGTTACGGCATGGGCCGCTGAAACCCAGTGAAGCGTGGCCTTAACTTTCCGGCCGTCCGGAGAATCTCCGCCCCGTGTCAGGGGGTCATAAGTGCAGTGAACTTCAATGACTTCTCCTGTCTTCTCATCTTTTACAACCTGCCGGCAGGTAATAAAATAAGCATAGCGCAGCCGGACTTCCCGGCCAGGCGCAAGGCGGAAAAATTTTTTCGGCGGATCTTCCATAAAATCGTCTTTCTCAATATACAGTATCCGTGAGAAAGGAATTTTATGTGATCCCATGTCAGGGTTGTTTGGATGGAAAGGAGCCTCAAGATCCTCTGCCTGGTTTTCCGGGTAGTTGTCGATGACAACACGCAGAGGGCGGAGTACGCCCATATGGCGGGGGGCTTTTTCATTCAGGTCTTCCCTTATGCTGTATTCCAGCAGGGCGATATCCACCATGCTGTCTCTTTTGGCTACTCCGATTCGCTCACAGAAATTTCTGATTGAATCGGGGGTGTATCCGCGCCGCCTCATTCCGGCAAGTGTTGACATTCTCGGATCATCCCATCCTTCTACATGATCATTTTCCACCAGTACCTGGAGTTTTCTTTTGCTCATGATCGTGTAACTGAGGTTGAGGCGGGCAAACTCGATCTGCTGGGGATGGCAGTCAACATCCAACTGATCCAGTATCCAGTCGTACAGGGGGCGGTGGTCTTCAAATTCAAGCGTGCAAATGGAGTGCGTAATTCCTTCTATGGAATCAGACAGGCAATGGGCGAAATCATACATTGGATAAATGCACCATATGTCGCCGGTTCGGTTGTGTTCGACATGCTTTATTCGATAAATCGCCGGATCCCTCATATTCATATTAGGGGAGGCCATATCGATTTTGGCGCGAAGAACATGGGCACCTTCCTCGAACTCTCCTTTTCTCATTCGTTCGAACAGATCAAGATTTTCCTCCACAGATCGATTGCGATAGGGACTGTCTTTCCCGGACTCCTGAAGCGTCCCGCGGTATTCCCGGGTCTCTTCCGGGCTTAGACTGCAGACATATGCTTTTCCATTTTTAATCAATTCAGCAGCATATTGATAAAGCTGCTCAAAGTAATCGGATGCATGATGCAACCTGTCGGCCCAGTCAAATCCGAGCCATCGGACGTCGTGCTTGATCGCCTCCATGTATTCGACTTCTTCTTTGCTGGGGTTTGTATCATCAAATCGGAGGCAGCATGTGCCGTCCTTGTTCTCAGCAGCAATTCCGAAATTCAGGCAGATTGATTTGGCATGTCCTATATGGAGGTATCCATTGGGTTCCGGTGGAAAGCGGGTCGCTACCCTGCCGTTATGTTTGTTTGATTTCAGATCTTCCGCAATAATGGTCTTGATAAAATTTGAAGGGGGAGATGTGGTATCTGCATTCATTGTTTATTAAACCTTTTGATTTTTATTGTGTTGTAAATGATATTTAAATGTTTCCGGATTTTGAACAAAATAGAGAACCTTATAATGAGTATCTATCACAGAATCCTTGAAAATAAAAACCCTGAGTTGATTTACCCCAGGCTGCGGACCTTTCTTTCAGCCGGTTTACCCGGGGATGACTTTTTTTCTGAAAACGGAATTTCAATCAGTATTCGTGTGCCGGAACCGGGTTTGGACTGAATATCCATCGTGCCGTTGAGAAGGCTGACTCTTTCTTCCATGCTTCTCAGCCCCATGCGTTTCGAATTCAGCTCGAAATTTTTATGCTTATTGATATCAAATCCTTTGCCATTATCGGTTATACGAAGGAGAATGTTGGGAAATGATGCAACCATATTGATTCTGACAAGAGTTGCTTCCGCATGCTTCCGGATATTGTTCATGGCTTCCTGGATCAGTCTGTAAAGATTGATTTCCATCTCCAGATTCAGATCAGGCGGGTCGATTCCTATTGAATGAAAATCTACCGGAATGGAGACGGTTTCGGAAAATTCTTCGCAGTAGCGAAAAACAGCTCGTACCAGCCCAAGCTGATCAAGAATTGAAGGGCGCAGATCATATGCGATATCCCTTATATTCTGGATCGTTTTCTGAAGCATATTGGAGAGCCTTGAAACCCTTTTGTGAACTTCACCGGAGACATCCGGCTGTTTGTCAAAAAGCGTTTCACAGATAATTCTGGACGTTGAAAGATCCTGAGCCACGTGGTCATGAAGGTCTCGCGCGATTCTTTCCCGTTCGGTTTCCTGAGCTTTGATCAGGTCATGGGTGAGGGTTTGAATCCTGATTTCAGCCTGTTTCATATCTGTGATTTCATGGGCATAGATGGCAACTTTTTCAACACGGTTCTTTTCGTCAAAAACCGGAAACATGCTTATTTCAAAGACTTTTTCTTCAGCCTTGTTCTCAAATCGGTATGAACAGCCGGATCGGATAATCTTGTCGAGCTGTTTTTTAATCATCCGGTTTGTTTTTGTTGAAAAATATTCAAAAAGGGATTTGCCTGAAAATTCGTCAAGATTGCGTTTGAATATCTTTGCTGCGGTTTCGTTGATTGAAAGAACCGTTCCATCCGGCTCGATCAAAAAAGCAACGTCTGATGTCGCATTCAAAAGAGCCCGGTTCATTTCATCGTTTTTCCTGAGCGCTTCTTCTGCACGGGCACGGGCTTTGATTTCTTCTTTAAGCCTCTGATTGGCTTTTCCTAGCTCTGATGTTCGGTCTTCAACACGCTGTTCCAGGCTGTCTTTTGCCTTTTGAAGGTCTTTTTCTGCCTGATGCCTTTTGGCCAGCTCTTTCTCCAGTTTTCTGTTAAGTTCATCGTAGCTGAAAGAGAGGCAGTAAGACCGGAGCAGGGTTGTAATGGTTGTGAACAGCTTCTGAGATGTAAAATCGATTTTTGATTTATAATCGTTGATCCCATATTCGGCAATAATCTTATTTTCAGGGGCACGGCCGGGATGTCCGGTGCGCAGCACGATCTGCATCATTCTGTTGTTCAGCTCATCACGAATATATTTTACCACATCCAGGCCGGCATGGTCGGTTTCCATCACGACATCGAGCAGGATGACTGCCGTATCAGGATGTTCCCGGATAAGCTTTTTGGTTTCTTCTCCGGAGTATGTGCTTAACAGTTCAAGTTTCCTGCCCTCAAACGTGTAATTCTGGAGCACCATCCGGGTTACGAGATGGGTTTGCTTTTCGTCGTCCGCAATGATGACTTTCCATGGATGCCCGATCTTATCGGGTGCTTCTTTTTTAGTAAAACAGGAGGAATATTCAGGAGAAAGAAGGGAATGATGTTGTCTGTTCATTTTAGTCCCCGTAAAATTAATCTGACATGGCCCTGGTTGTTCAGGGCCGGGCTGTTTGCCGGAACAAGGAATCTGTTGGGGTTATTGAAAGTCGTATTTGTATCAGGCAATGCTTACGGGGTCAATATATCCTTTTCAAAATCGAGCGTGGAAAAGTGGTCGGCCATGGTTTCTTCCCTTCGGATCAGTTCAACAGAGCCGTCATTCCGGAGAAGCAGTTCTTTGGGTCGCAGTTTCCCGTTATAGTTGAAACCCATTGCATGGCCGTGGGCGCCTGTATCATGTATGATGAGAAGGTCCCCCATATGAATTTCGGGCAGGCTTCTTTGTATGGCAAACTTGTCATTGTTTTCGCACAGGGAACCCACCACATCGGCAACCATATTTTTTTCCGCATGGTTTTTTCCGTGAACCGTTATCTCATGGTATGCGCCATAAAGTCCGGGACGCATCAGGGCGGACATGCATGCATCCACACCAATGTATTTGCGATATGTGTTTTTTTCGTTGATCGCCCTTACGACCAGTACTCCGTGCGGTCCTGTCATGTAGCGCCCGCTTTCAATGTATAGTCTGGGAGCATATCCATTTTTCTGTTCGAACTGTTGAAACGCGCGGGTAATCTCCGCTGCCATTTCAGGAACGTCCAGCGGTTTTTCATCCGGTTTATAAGGAATCCCGAAGCCTCCTCCGATATTTAAAAAGTCGAATTGAATCCCGAGCTTTCCGGATATGGATTCAGCGAGCTCCAGCAGCATCAATGTGGTTTCAACCATGTACCGGTAGTTCAGCTCATTGGATGCCAGCATGGTGTGGAGTCCGAATTTTTTCGTTCCTAAATTCAGGACGGTCTGATAGGCATCCATCACCTGATCATGATGGATGCCGTACTTTGCCTCTTCGGGTTTGCCGATTATGGAATTTCCGGTTCTGAGGTTTCCCGGGTTATACCGGAAACAGATCAGTTCCGGGACCTCCGGAAGTTTGGATATCAGGGTAATATCATCCAGATTGATGATGCTGCCGCCGTCCTTCAAGGCAAATTGGAATTCTTCCCTGCTTGTATTGTTGGAGGTGAACATCAGATCCTCTCCCGAAGCTCCTGCCTTTCGGCTCAGAACAAGCTCCGGAATTGAACTGCAGTCCATGCCAAATCCCATGCTTATCATAATTTCAAGAATTTGGGGGTTGGGAAGAGCCTTTACGGCAAAGTACTCCCGAAATCCCCGAATGCCGGAGAAACTTTCTGTCAGAAGACGGCCGGTTTCACGAATGCCGATTTCGTCATAAATATGAAATGGTGTGCCGTAATGCTCAACGATCTCTTCCAGTATGGGTGAAAGACGGTCGTTAAATGATTTGCTTATGGGCATATTGATTCTCCTTTAAAAGCACTGCCTGCCGGGTTACTCCCGGCTGTAGAGGTCAGGGCCGTTTTCCTCAAGGGGTATGCGAGAGGTCTCTTTCAGGGTCGAAAGCGCGATATTGGTACGAACGGAATGAACCGCTTCCAGTGTGAGTATTTTTTTCCTCAGAAATTTTTGCAGTTCCGCTGTATCCGCAACCCGCACCTTCAGCAGATAACAGTCTTCCCCGGCAACAAAATGGACTTCCTGAACTTCGGGGATTTGTGAGAGAGAAGAGCCAATGCTTATCTGATCCGCCTGAATATCCGCTTTGACAAATACAAAGGCCACAAGGCTGCGCCCAAAACGTTTCGGATTCAGCCTGACCTCATAGCCATCTATAATTCCCTGTTTTTCAAGTTTTCGGATGCGCTCCAGAACAGCCGACGGTGCCATGCCCACCTGCCGGGCAACCTCCACATTGGGAATCCTGGCCTTTTCCTGTAATATTTTCAGTATTTTCAATCCTGTTTCGTCTATCATTCTTTTGATTTCCATAGTGCCGGACTATAATACATAATAAATAGAATTGTCAAGAATATTATTCGTTATATTAAAAAATAAACAGAATAATATTCTAAATCAGAGTTTTGATTGGAATACGGGCAACTATACAGATCCATTTTTCCTTTTCCGCCAGTTCTGCAATTGAAAATCCTGATTCCTTCATCTTTTCGACTACCCCATCGGCATTATCTTCAATAATTCCGGAGCAGATCAGGATGCTTCCCGCTGCCGTCACTTTCCGGATGTCGTCAAGAAGCTCAAGAATGACTTCCGAAAGAATGTTGGCGGTTACCACGCTGAATTTTTGATGGACGGCATCAACAAGATTGCCTGATATGATATGGGATCGCGATTTTTCAATTTCATTCAAACGCAAATTTTTTTCAGCAACCTCAACGGCAACCATATCATTATCCACACCGCATACGGTATCAGCGCCCAGTCTGGCAGCCGCAATCATAAGTATCCCGGAACCGGTGCCGATATCCAGAAACGTATCACCTGGTCTCAGATATTTTTCAATCATCCGGACGCACAAAGAGGTTGTCGGATGCGTTCCGGTTCCAAAAGCCATGCCCGGATCAATTTCAACAATCAGCTCATCTGTTTTTGGTTCGTATTCACGCCAGGTGGGCTTTACCACAATTTTATCCGAGATCTTTTCCGGCCAGAAATATTCTTTCCAGGACTCTGCCCAGTCCTCTTCATCGATTTCCCGGTATACCACCTTTGACAGGATTTCATTTTCACGTTCAATCTCTGACAGTTTTTCCGTCAGGATGATTCTTTTGCTGTCCGTAAATTCCCGGAATGGGAAAAACCCTGAAACCGAATAATGGATCGGCTGTTCCACAGCATCATCTCCCCATCCTTTTTCCGGTTCAAGACCGGGTTCTTCCAGGCTGACGCCCTTCAATCCAAGGTCATAAAAAATAACGGCAATCAGGTCACCCGCTATTTCCGGAAAGGCTGACTCAAAAATAATTTTTGCTTCTATCCATTTCATATATAATTTCCCTTTTTCCAGCTTCATGAATTGCAGCGGGAGGTTTTAAATTTTTTTAACACATTTAACGGTAAAGATAAAATCTGTTCCAAGCTGCTTGACTGAAATAAGCAGGTGAAGTAAAGATGGTTGTATGTCAATACGTTAATCCAACTCTTCTGAAAATCAGGGAAAATCATGCCGGAATATGAAGATCAAGTCTATGAGGCGGTTCGGTTTTTACAAAAACAGATGAAAGAAAAGCCGGAAATCGGCATCATAGCAGGCACCGGGCTCGGTGATATCGTATCATCCATCAATATTACAGAGTCATTTGCATATTCAAAAATTCCGAATTTTCCGGTTTCCACCGTGGAAAGCCATGCCGGAAGGCTTGTCATGGGAACGCTTTCCGGAAAACCGGTTCTATTCATGCAGGGACGATTCCATCTTTATGAAGGCTATTCCCCGCGGGAAGTTGCGTTCCCCATCAGAGTCATGCAGATGATCGGCATCAGGATACTGATCGCTTCAAATGCGGCCGGCGGGATTAACCCTTTGTTCAAAGCCGGAGACATTATGGTGATAAAGGATCATATCAACCTTACCGGTTCAAATCCTCTTGTGGGTTCAAACTGGGATGACCGGGGCATACGGTTTCCGGATATGAGCCGGGTTTATGATATAAAGCTGGCAGATATAGTCCGCAGTATAGGCGTCGAGATGGGGATCGATATCAAGCAGGGCGTATATGCGGGGTTGAAGGGGCCGTCTCTTGAAACACCGTCTGAAAATAGATATCTGCAGACAATCGGAGCGGACGCTGTCGGATTTTCAACCATCATGGAAGTGATTGCAGCTGTTCACGCGGAAATGAAAATTCTTGGACTTTCCGTCATAACAAACATGAACAATCCGGACAGGCCGGAACCAACGACGGTTGAGTCTGTTCTTGAGGTTGCCGGTAAAGCGGCACCGAATCTGGAAAGGATCATAAAAAAGGTTGTAGAAAGAATCGATGGAACATCATTCGGCTGATATATTGGTTATAAACGGGATGCTGTTACTCCTTGATCAATACGGCACGATTATCGAAAAGGGTTCGGTTGCCGTAAAAGAGGGGAAAATCGCTGCGGCAGGGTCTTGTGAGGAGATGGCATCATGGCGGTCGAAAGAGACGATCGATGCGGGCGGCTGCATCGTGATGCCGGGACTGGTCAATGCACATACGCATCTGCCCATGTCGCTGTTCAGGGGGCTTGCGGATGACCTTCCGCTTATGACCTGGTTGAATGAATATATTTTTCCGGCAGAGGCATCCCATGTCAATCCGGAAACCGTTCGGATCGGCGCGCTGCTTTCCTGTGCGGAGAT
This sequence comes from Desulfobacterales bacterium, assembly GCA_030145525.1. GTDB lineage: Bacteria > Desulfobacterota > Desulfobacteria > Desulfobacterales > SURF-7 > JAQYVL01. The sequence goes on along the minus strand of JAQYVL010000103.1, from coordinate 516 downwards.
GTTGCTTTCCGGGACAACCACATGCTGCGATGGATATTTTTTTGAAGATTCCGTTGCCAGGTCTGTATTTGAAGTAGGTATCCGAGGGGTATTGGGGCAGGGCGTAATCGATTATCCTGCTCCCGGGGTTCCGGAGCCCTCCAAAAATATTGAACATGCCGTATCGTTTGTGAAAACATGGAAGGGAAAGACACCTCTGATTACTCCTTCCATCTTCTGTCATTCACCATACACCTGCTCAAAAGAAACTCTTGCCGCGGCGGCCGGGGAGGCCCGTTCAAGGGACGTGCTTTTTCAGATTCACGTGGCTGAAACCCGGTCTGAACATGAACGGATGAAGAAGGAGAAAGGGTTGTCTCCTGTTCAATATCTTGACAAGATAGGTGTGCTGGGACCGGGTACGCTGCTGATACATGCCGTATGGGTTGATGAAGAGGATATAAGGATTATTGCCGACAGCGGAGCAGGCATCGCACATAACCCGGAGAGCAACATGAAACTTGCTTCCGGTATAGC
>JAQYVL010000102.1 GCA_030145525.1 Desulfobacterales bacterium | reverse complement strand
CAACCAAAGTATGTCACAGTTCCAATAACGTTTGATGTTGACGAGGTTTCAAGCACCGTTATATCTGCTGAATATGTGTTTGGAGATACCATTCTTTCCGGTGAGTATAACATGATCAAGGTGGATATAGACAGTTTTATGGACAATCCCGTTCCCACAACCGATGTTCTTGGATGGGCCGTATCTGCTTCTCATCGGTTTAAGGACCGGTTTGAGATCGGTATGTATTACGGAGACTATATTACAGATCTGGATGATGCAAATGGGAAGGAATGGGAGGCAGCAGGACAAGGGTCAAGGCATGAGCGCTATATGAGGGATGCCTGCCTTTCCACGCGGGTTGATATCACCGAGGGGTGGATATGTAAACTGGAAGGGCATTTGATGCGTGGGCTGGATGAAGTTACCAACCGTGACGGCAGCGACGATCCAACCTGGTATCTGTATGCAGCAAAAGTTTCGTATAATTTTTAATTTTTTTTCTTTTGATAAAAAACGGTGCGTGGCAGAACGCCATGCACCGTTTTGTTTTTCGAATAGCCTTTTTTATAGGTGCCCTCTGCGTAAGTGTTTTCTGATTCAACGTATGATTTTTTATTACAAACAGGTTGTGAGACTCTGAAGCAACCCATCACCCGCATAGCAAGGGGTTTGATTACAAACAATCAATGAAAGAAGTTTTGTTAAGCTAAATAGAAGAAGGGTGTGAGATGAAGCAGTTTTATACTCTTCGATAGATTCGAAATTTTTGTCCGCAATGCATTATGGTAAACAGAAGACCGTCTGCTCTGTGATTTATCCTTTCAAGGACAGACTCCCAGAGGTTTCCGTAAAATAGCAGCAATAAGTTCATACTGACAAATTTATTTTTTTCATCAAGTATTTTGTATCTGGACATTGTATCCTGATAACATTGTGCTATTGCATTAAAAATTTATACTGAATTTTAAAAAGTTGAATATAAAATTGATTTCAGAAAGTCAAGAAAAATATTACCGAAAATCAAGTCATACACTTTTTTTTCGGTTTTTCATTTTGAAACATCTTCTTTACAATACCTGCCGGTGCTGGTAATCTGGGTTTAATTTTTTTTAATGGAGGTCGTTTCAACATACTCTTTTGTCTGATATTTGTGTCGTACTCTTTGCCCAGGGCGGGTTATTCCAATAAATATTTTAAATGTTCGATCGGTTATCCGCTAAAGTGTATACCACTTTACGATCAGTAAAAAACGGTTGTGTGAAAACAGCAGTATGAAAAGGACTTTTTTGTGAAAGAGCCAGTTGGTTTTGAAAACATTACACCTGATATTCTGATTGATGCGGTGGAAAAAGCCACCGGGTTTCCCATGACCGGGCTCACAGCTCCGTTGCCCAGCTACATCAACCGGGTATACGAATTTCAGACAAAAGATGGCTCGCGCCTGATCGGGAAGTTTTATCGTCCGGGAAGGTGGTCAAAAGAGGCATTGGCAGAGGAGCATTTGTTTATAGAGGATTGTGCGTCAGATGAAATTCCCGTGATTTCGCCCCTCAAGCTGCTGCATGGTTCAACGCTCGGAACCGTGGAGAGTATCCATTTTGCAGTTTTTACCAAAAAATTAGGCCGTGAGTTTGAAGTTGCGGAAGAAGAAGACTGGCGGAGGCTTGGCAGGATAATCGCGAGAATTCATATTGCAGGCAGCAGAAATAAAGCAGATACAAGGGTCCGCCTTCACCCTGAAGTTTCAACCGCTCAAGATATCAGTCAGCTTTTAGAAGGAGGGTTTATATCTTCAAAACATGTTGATGCGTTTAAGGAGGTCGGACAGTGTCTTATTGATGTAAGCGCGAACCTGTTTCATGATGTCGAATTTATAAGGATTCATGGAGACTGTCACAGGGGCAATTTGCTGTACAGGCCCGGAGAAGGAATTATGGTTATTGATTTTGATGATATGATGATGGGGCCTCCGGTTCAGGATCTCTGGCTGCTGCTGCCGGACCATGCAGATAAGTGTGAAAAGGAGATAGAGCTTATTCTTGAAGGGTACGAAATGTTCAGGGCTTTTGATCGGAAAACACTCAAACTGATTGAGCCGCTTCGTGCCATGAGGATTATATATTTTCTTGCCTGGTGCAGCCGGCAGGCAAATGATTTTAAATTTAAAAATAATTTTCCGGACTGGGGAAGTGATGGATTCTGGCAGCGGGAGATAAATGATTTAAACAGGCAGATGCAGAGAATCAAAGAACTGCTTCAGATCGATAAAATTCAGGCTGTCGGTCTTTAAAAACAGTTCTAATAGTATAGGAATCTAAATTAATATGCTTATTTATGATGAAAGGAGATAATGTTATGGCAGAACAGAATATGGTTGCAGTTTTTGAGACAGATAAGGGAACAATCAGGATACGGCTTTTTGACCGGGAAACCCCGGTAACAGTGGCAAATTTTGTGAATCTCGCGTGCCGGAATTATTATCGGGATCTCAATTTTCACCGTGTAATTTCAGACTTTATGATACAGGGCGGCTGTCCGCATGGTACCGGTACCGGAGATCCCGGCTATCGTTTTGAGGATGAATTTGTGCCGGAGCTTCGCCATGATAAAGCCGGAATTCTTTCCATGGCAAATTCAGGCCCAGGAACCAATGGCAGTCAGTTTTTTATTACCCACCTGCCGACACCCCATCTGGACAATAATCATACCGTGTTTGGAGAGGTGCTGAGTGATGAGGATCAGGCTGTTGTCGATCAAATTGCCCAGGGAGACAAAATTAAAAATATCACCGTAGAGGGTGATGTGACGGCTTTATTTGAAAAGGCAGCGGACCGTATTGAAGACTGGAACAGGATCCTTGATCAAAATTTTCCGGATTTGACGCCGGCCGGCTGAATATAGTGGTTCACAGAAATATTTTCCGATTGAAAGTCGATCAAGAGCCTCTTCGTTCGTTGATTGCAGCATTTGGAGTGTTCTAATCATTTGCTCCGCTTCATTAAGAACACTTTCCAAATGACTTCAATAGACTTCACTCAGAGGCTACTTGATCACTGAAAGAACGTATGAATCGGAAAATTAATTTGATACTCACTATATATCGAAGATAAATAATCATAATGAAACGACGGCAGGGCAAAAAAAACTATCTGATAGGTGTTATTTCGGATACACATGGAAAGCTTCCTTCCCCTGTGATGAAACTGTTTAAAAAAGTGGATCTGATTATCCATGCAGGAGACATTGACTCAGCAGATGCTCTGGACAGGCTGAAATCTATTGCGCCAACAGTTGCCGTTCGCGGTAATATGGATTTCGGGCAATGGGCCGGAAGTCTGAAAGAAACAGAGACGATTCGAATTGGCGAGGTTGTTCTTTTTGTGCGTCATATACTGGATGGAACCGGCATGATTCCAGCTTCGGCTGATGTGGATGCTGTTATCTATGGACATACACACCGATCATCTGTTGAAAGGCAGGAAGGAATTCTTTTTCTGAATCCCGGAAGCGCGGGTCAGAGGCGTTACAGCAATCCACTTTCTATTGCTCTGCTTCATATCAGAGGGAAAGACCTGCAGGCGGAGATTTTTAAAATAGAGGAATAGATAGAAGTTCATATAGAACCAGGAGCTAAATTTTAAAGAGGAACCTAAACCGAGTGCCTTTAATTTAAATATCGCTTAAATTTAGGAAGGAAAAAGAGATGGAAAACTGTCCGTGCGGAGCGGATAAAACATATGATAAATGTTGTGAACTCTTCATCAGGGGTGAAAGTGTTCCCAAGACAGCAGAGGAGTTGATGCGATCCCGCTATACCGCATTTACAAAAGAAGAGGTGGGTTATATTTTAGACACAGTTCATCCGGACAAAAGATCCCAGCATGATGAAAAAGGAATTCGAAACTGGACTAAAAAATCAGATTGGATTGGACTGGAAATTGTGGAGACATCAGGGGGCGGATCAGACGATTCGGAGGGGAAGGTGGAGTTTATTGCCCGGTATTACCAAAATGGTAAAAGGGAAACTCACCATGAGATCGCTGATTTTAAAAAGGAAGAGGATAAGTGGTATTTTTTGGATGGAATTGCACCGGAGCAAAAGCAGGTAGTGCGATTCGGACCAAAAGTCGGAAGAAATGATCCGTGTCCGTGCGGCTGCGGGAAAAAATATAAAAAATGCTGTGGCAAATAACGCCGATGCCTTTTTTGAAACAGTTTCCCTGAAGGATAGAGGCTCTTAAAAATAATTTTTTCGTTTCAACCGGGTTCGAAAAATGAAAATCATTATAATTGTTGATTTATTTGATTTTCACAGATATGTCTGGTTTTAGATATATTTTCTGTTATCCAAACCGTTTAAACAACTTCAGGGAGGTGTCTCATGGCATGTCGGGAAGCTGTTCAGGTTGAAGAGAAAAGAAAACATCCCAGAAAAACTTGTTTAATATCTGTTGAGTGCAGCATCAAGGATAGCATCTTTACCAATTACATCTATAATATAAGCAGTGCCGGTATTTTCATTGAAACCACCGAACCTTTTGAAGAAGGTCAACGTGTTGCACTAAAAATTCTTGCTCCTTACAATCTGACGAAAGCAAATCATATCATCGGTGAGGTGGTCAGGGTTGAACCGGATGGTATTGCCGTTCGATTTAAAAAGGAGAGCCCGGAACAGGAAGAAATGATATGTTTACTAGTCGAAAATATATAGAAGCCATTTCAAAAAGGATATATCACTCTGTATCATCTTAGGAGCCGAAAAATTAATTCTTGAAATAGTTTCGGTTTTTTTCCGATATCGTTTCGGCTCTTCCTTGAATCATATTTCATATTTCTGAAGTCGATTTATCAAAAACCGATTTAATACAGAAAGGTTTTTTTAAGAAGCACGACAACTTCCATCCACAAACAACATCCATGATTCTCACCAATATTCAGAATGTCAGCCTTGGGTATGGCGTCCCCTTACTGCTGAAAAATGTTAATCTGCAAATCAGTCAGGGGGAGCGTATCTGTTTAATCGGTCGTAACGGGGCCGGCAAGTCAACCTTAATTCGAATGCTTATGGGAGGTGTTCATCCGGATACAGGCAAAATCACTGTAAGCCATGGAGTAAAGATGACCTGCCTGGATCAGGAGGTTCCCGGAGAGAAAGAAGGGACTGTCTTCGATGTAATAGCCTGTGGGTATGGCAGGGCAGCAGCACTCCTTTCGGAGTTTCATCACATCAGCCGCCTTCTTGCTGTTAATGAAGAAAAAAAGTTACTTCGGAAACTTGAAGGGCTTCAGCAGAAAATTGATGAAACAGATGGATGGAAAATGGAACAGAAAGTAAACCAGGTCATTACAAGACTTAAACTTAAACCGGAAACTCTTTTCAATGAACTTTCCGCTGGTCTGAAGCGCCGGGCTCTTCTCGCAAAAGCCCTTGTTTCCGATCCAGATCTTTTGCTGCTTGATGAACCAACAAACCATCTTGATCTTCATGCCATTGAGTGGCTGGAAGAATTTTTGCAGCGATTTAAAGGCACGGTTCTCTTTGTAACCCATGATCGAATGTTTTTGCAAAAACTGGCAACCCGAATCGTCGAACTTGACAGAGGGCATCTGTTCAATTGGAAATGTAATTATGAAAAGTATTTAATGCGAAAAACAGATTTTATTTCGGCAGAAGAAAGAGAACACGCAATTTTTGACAAAAAGCTGGCTGCGGAAGAAACATGGATTCGCCAGGGGATAAAAGCGCGTCGTTCGCGTAATGAAGGCCGGGTGAGAGCGCTTGAAAAAATGCGTGAAGTCAGGCGAAGTCGGCAATCACGTATAGGTTCTGCCAATATGGAATTTCAGCAATTTGAAAAGAGCGGAAAGCTTGTAATTGAAGCCAGGAAGTTAAAGTATCGATGGGAAGAGAAGGTTGTTTTATGTGATTTTTCAACAACAATTTTAAGGGGCGATAAAGTTGGCATAATTGGACCAAATGGATCAGGGAAAACGACTCTTCTCAAACTCCTTCTGGGTGAACTTTCTCCTTGTGAAGGCAAGATTCGTCTGGGAACCCGCCTTCATGTTGCCTATTTTGATCAGCTTCGTGCAAAGCTTTATGAAAATAAAACGGTGCAGGAAAACATTTGCGACGGAAACGATATTATTACGTTCAATAACAAGCCTCGGCATGTCATAAGCTTTCTCCAGGATTTTCTTTTTACTCCGGAGAGAGCTCGAAGTCCTGTCAGAACTCTTTCCGGAGGAGAACGCAACCGGCTGCTTCTGGCTCGGCTTTTTTCACGCCAGTCAAATGTTCTCGTATTTGATGAACCCACCAATGATCTAGATACAGAGACGTTGGAGCTTTTAGAAGAACTGCTTCTGGAATATTCGGGAACAATTCTCTTGATAAGTCATGATCGGGCATTCCTTAATAATGTTGTCACAAGTACGCTTGTTTTTGAAGGAGATGGGAAAGTCAGCGAATATGCAGGAGGGTATGATGACTGGATGAGGCAGAAAAAGCAAGATCCTGTGATACTCAAAAAAAGACCGGTTGTCCAGCAGGTTGCAATCCATCGGAATAGAACAAATCAAAAGCTCAGTTATAAGGATCAGCGTGAACTTGAAAGCCTCCCGGGTATAATTGAGAGCCTTGAAGACAAACAAAGAAAATTATTTGATAAAATGTCCGACTCGGCCTTTTATCAAAAAGGAGGAAAAGAGATCGCTTCCATTAAAAGAGAACTTGAATCCATTGGAAAAGATATCGAAGAAGCGTATTCCCGGTGGGAATTTCTGGAGTCTGTAAGTTAAAATACTGGACAAGGGAATGTATAAAAGGATTGTTTTCACGTGCGCTGTTCATATTTTAGCTGAATTCAATCCGGAGGGGCCGCTCCGGTAAAATTGAATGTTCGGGTGTTTTGAAATAGTTCTCCATCTTTTATTTTGGAAAACGTTCGCTCAATGAATGTGACCTGTCCGGTTTTTTTTATCAGAAGAACTGAGGAACTGCGTGTTCCGTATAAATTGCTGCAAATAAAAACCGGAGATAAAATTCGCTCCCACGCCGGACCAACACCTGTATCCGGAAGCTGGTCTTCAGGGGGATACTGCCGGTCTGCCAGAATTTTAAAGACAGCTTCTATATCCAATTTTTTTTTATCAAATATTGTTTTAAGGGAGGACTTGCTTTTTTTCACTTTTGGCCAGGGTGTGTCCAGAAAATGATTGCTTAATCCATACAAACCGGATGAAATTTTTTGTACTCTTTCCCCTCTATTTGAATAAAACCAGAGCTGGTTTTTTTTGCCTATGAGGAGGTTAAAGCCATTGTATTTGTGTCCTGTTTTCCGGACATGCTCAAGATAGGTTTCCGGAGATTCTTTCCCGGCCAGAAAATTCCGAACAAGATTTCCGCGGGAGGGAGCATTTTTTTTTATGGCCGCAGGGTCCCTGTAATTTGTAATGGCGGCAAATTTTAGAGTCTTTGTAACACCCATCCATGCCCCGCCTCCCACAAGATCGCGGCCGGCAAGAATCAGGGGTTCAGCTTTCCAGAATCCTACAGGCTGTGTCGGCCGTTCATAAAATTCATCACGATTACCGGCAACGATGTATTGATATTCAGGGTGCAGATCAAAAGAAAAAAGGATAAGGCACATAAGATCTCTTCATTGACCTTGGTTAGTTTTTTATGGTAAATTTGATGGCTTCGTAAAAAGTCCAATTTCTGTGTTGCGGTTAGCGCTGACGCTTCACTGCGTGTCATCCCTCGTCGCTGCGGAGTAAGCTAACTACACCTCATTCCTCGGGATTTGCGCGCTTTGAACTTGAACTTTTTTCTTTGCCATCAGAATTTTTACTTTTTACGAGACTATCAAATTTAGTGATTTAAGTTAATAGCTTTTTTTCAGTCCGAAATTTTTTTTTCATTCACGCAATGATAAATTAATATAGGTTTTCAAATAAATCAATATGGAGGGTATCAAAATGAAGGAAGTGGTTATTGTCGGAGGCTCAAGAACAGCGATCGGCGCATTCGGCGGCTCTTTAAAAACAGTACCTGTTGTGGAACTTGGCTCTATTGTAATGAAAGATGTTTTAAGAAAAACAGGTTTGAGACCGGTGATTGATGAAGACATACAGGCAGTTGTACCGGATAAATTGAAAGATCAAGGTATGATTGATCTGGAAAAGAATGCTCATGACTGGGATGATTCCCATGCACCGGTTGTTATTGATGAAGTGATAATGGGAAACGTTCTTCAGGCCGCACAGGGTCAAAATACAGCGAGGCAGGCGATGATCCGTGCCGGTATTCCAAAGGAAACTCCTGCATTTACAGTCAATAAAATATGCGGTTCCGGGCTGAAAGCAATTGCCCTTGGTGCGGCTTCGATCATGTCTGAACAGGCTGACGTGGTTCTTGCCGGGGGTCAGGAGAATATGAGTCTTGCTCCAATGGCTCTGCCAAAAGCCCGCTGGGGGCACAGGATGGAGCTTTCCGGCTCCGGGGAAATCTATGATTTGATGGTGTTTGACGGTCTCTTTGAAATTTTTTACGGATATCATATGGGTCAAACAGCTGAAAATATTGCGAGTTTATACGGAATCTCCCGGGAGGAACAGGACAAACTTGCGGTCCTCAGCCATGATAGAGCCATGAATGCAATAAAGGATGGTACCTTTAGCGGGGAAATTGTACCGGTTGTCATTAAATCACGAAAAGGTGAAACCGTTTTCGATACAGATGAACGGCCTATGGAGACAAGCCTTGAAAAAATGGCCAGGTTGAGACCAGCATTTAAACAGGATGGCAGCGTTACCGCAGGCAATGCTTCCGGAATTAATGATGCGGCGGCGGCTGTTCTGATGATGAGCGCGGAAAAGGCAGAAGATTTGGGGCTGGAGACGGTTGTAAAAATCAAGGGCTTTGCAGCCGGAGGTCTTGATCCGGCATATATGGGTCTTGGTCCGGTGCCGGCTGTCAGAAAGGTTTTAAAGGCCTGCGGCATGACCATGAATGACTTTGACATGATAGAACTTAATGAAGCATTTGCAGCACAGGCAATCGGCTGTATGCGTGAACTCGGCATTGATGTTGATCGTCCGAATGAGCTTGGAAGCGGTATTTCGCTCGGACACCCCATCGGTTGTACGGGAGCACGTCAAATGGTATCCGGCATGTACCAGATGAAACGCAAACAACACAAAACAGGTCTGTTCACAATGTGCATCGGCGGCGGAATGGGAATGGCAATGGTTGTTGAACGTTAAATTCTGTCTAAAACAGAGTTGAAAAAGAGCCGGGCTGCGGGGTCCGGCTCTTTGTTTGGCAGAGCCGGAAAAAAGGTATAAAAATCGAATAAAAACAGACCGTAAAAAAGAAAGGTCTTTGCTGATTTTTTCCTTTACTTGACCAGTTGTAATTGTTAAAAACAAAAGAGTTTTTTAATGTTTAAAAGGGTCTGGTTCAGCCTGGTTGAATAGCGATATAAACATGCTACAGGAGATAAATAAAAAATGAGTATTTCCAGAAAGCTGGGTATTTTGGTTTTTTTCATGGTTCCTGCAATTGTTGGAGGAGGCATTATTTTTCATGCATTTCATGACTATACACCGGTTGTTATGTATGAGGCGGTTCTATATTTAATCGCAGGCGGATTTCTCAGCAGATAAGAATTTATTCTGTTATTCATTCCTGTGTTTAAAATAACACAGTTTTTTTCAGATAGCCGGGCATGTGAGAGGGAATTAATGCAGGGAAGAACAACAAACGATCTGATCCTATGGTTTTTTCTGGGATTATTTTTAATTTCCATTTTTTTGATCGGATGGTTGCTGCTTCCTTTTTTATCAACCATTGTTCTGGCTGCGGTAGTTACTGGCGTATTCAACCCGGTATATCAGTATGTTGTAAATAAATTTGGAATTACACCTTCCCTGGCCGCTCTTTTTACATGTATTCTGATATTTTTTATTCTATTTATTCCGATTCTTTTTTTTACGGGTATTTTATCTAAAGAAGCCTATGATCTTTATATTATGGGAAAAAGCGCTGTTTTGAGCGGCCAGTTGAATAAACTCCTTGAAAACAGCCAGGCAGTTGAAAAAATGAATGCGGTTCTTTCAAATATTAATATTCAATTCACGGTTGAAGATTTAAACGAATCAATATCCGAGTTGGGAAAACTCATCGGCCTTTTTCTGTTTGAACAGGCAAAGATGATTACCTCCAATATATTCAGTTTTGTGGTTAACTTTTTTTTCATGCTTCTCATCACTTTTTTTCTCCTGATGGACAGTAAGAAACTAATTGAATTTAT
>JAQYVL010000101.1 GCA_030145525.1 Desulfobacterales bacterium | reverse complement strand
GATGGTACTGCATGGGAAGCTGTGTGGGAGAGTAGGACGCTGCCGGAAATCTTTTTTATAGCCCGGTGCCTTTTATCAGGTACCGGGTTTTTTAGTTATGGAGTTATTTACAAAACGCATTCTCAGTTTTATAATGCAAATACTGCAAGGTAAAATTGACAAATACAAATAAGGATCCACGATATCATATATGAATGATACCCATTTCAAAGAGCTACTCGCTTTTCTCGGCATGTCATGGGACGGATACCGGCGTGTGCGGAAAGGTGTAAAAAAGCGTATAATCCGCCATATGCAAAAATTGAATTGCAGGGAGATGTCTGCTTATCTGAAAGAGCTTTCAATCAATCCGGCAGCAAGGCAAACCTGTGATTTTCTTATGACTGTATCAATCAGCCGTTTTTTTCGTGATTATCCTATCTGGAAGGTTCTGGAAAATGAAATCCTGCCTTCCTTTTCTTCAAAAATGAAAATAAATGTCTGGTCAGCCGGGTGTGCCTGCGGTGAAGAGGCTTACAGCATCAACATCATTGGAAATCGCTTCAGAGAAAATATCCCTTCGTCTCCACAGATAGCTATTACCGCAAGTGACCTAAAGTCGGAATACATTGGAAAAGCCCTCATCGGCCAATATTCCCCAAGCAGTCTGAGGGAGGTACCTTCAGACTGGCGGGAACGTTATTTCTATAAAGTAAAAGGCAGGAAATGGTTCGAAGTAAAGGAATACCTTAAAAAAGGAATCCGATGGAAGGCGGGAACCTTTGACAGTCCCATGTCCTGCATGAATTTTGACATCATTTTTCTGCGCAACAACCTGTTAACCTATTATTTGAATCCGGAAAAGGAAATGGTTTTTCATTCCATATTGAATCGTCTGGCATCTCCCGGATGGCTTATCACAGGTGCCCGTGAAAAACTTCCAGTTAATTCTCCATCGCTCAAAAGTGTATTAGCAGTTCCCGGCATATTTTATAAATGTTAACTATTTGAGGCCATGGAGAGTTTCTCTCAGAATTCGACACTGATAATAAACTCCCCCACCCCTGAACTATTAGTCTCAAATCCGTAGTTTTTTTATATTAAAAAATTTTTCAGTGATAACTCGAAATTCAATTATCTTTTTTTATTTAGAAAAAACTATTGGCTCAAAAGGGATAAAACAGGTATTGTAATTAAACGGCTAAAAATATCTAATTATCCCGAACGCAATTCAAGGTCGGACAACTCTCCGAACTGTTTATTTGTGAATGGGAAACAAAAAGGTGAAGATGTAAGGCAAGGCTGTGGATGATATATCATATTTGTTTACAAATGCCTGAATTAACTGGCAGAGACAAGACATTATTAACATCAGGGGCAAGATGAATTTTAGCAGTTTAAAAGTAAAAATTGCACTGAATCTGGCAATTCTGCTGCTGATCGCTATGTTTTTGATTGATTTTATCGTTGTAACCACAGGGCAAAGTACTTTTGCGGAATCTGAAATCGTAAAAGGAGAGTTGATTTCAGCGATTATCCGGGAAAATCTGGTAATTTCCGGCAATCCGGAAACAATCGAAATCAAACCCGGCTTTCAGTCCCGGCTGAGGCGGATGATTGCAGAATATGGGATTTTACGCCTGCTCGTTATTGATAAGGGCGGAAGGCCGGTTTACACAAGCAATAATGGCCTTGAAACCGGAAACGAACTCACAGAATTTACAAAGCAGGCTGTTTTATCTCAAAAAAAAATAAGTCGCTATTCCGGAGATACGTGGGGGATTTTTTGGAAGCAGAAACAGAATATCTGGGTGTCGGCACCTCTTTTCCAGGAAGGCAGAGTTATTGCGGGAACCGGAATGTTGATTCAACTTGACGGGTTTTATAATGCCATGAGGCAATCGCATAAATTTGTGCTGTTATATATAATCACCAACGCGGTTTTGCTGACCCTGTTTGGGTTATATCGTATGGTTCATTTGACAATCAATCCCATCAACCGTCTTGTCAAAAAGGCTGAGGAATACAGAGATGACAATCAGTTTGTCTTTAAAACCGAGAGAGAGGAAAATGAGTTCGGTCAGCTTTCAAGATCATTGAATCGAATGATGACCCGAATATCGAATGATAAGGAAACCTTGAAGCAGTCTCTGTCATCTATAGAGAGTGCAAATATCGAGATAAAAAAAGCCCAGAAAGAAATTATACGAGCGGAGAAGCTTGCTTCGGTGGGAAGGCTGGCAGCAGGGATTGCCCATGAAATCGGCAATCCAATCGGCATTGTGTTTGGATATCTGGGCCTTTTAAAGGAAAGCTCCATTCCTCAAGAGGAACGTGATGATTATATTAACAGGGCGGAAGCGGAGATCAGCCGGATAAAATCTATTATCAGGGAGCTCCTTGATTTTTCAAGACCGGTGGATGAAGTAACGGAAGATGTTAACATGCATGAAATCATTCATGAAACTGCCGACATCCTCAAGGTCCAGCCGTTGATGAACAATATCAGTATTGATTTGATGCTGGAAGCAGAGCGTGATACGGTTTATGCAGATCCAAACCAGTTGAGGCAGGTGTTTATCAATTTGATGATGAACGCCGCTGATGCAATTTCCTCCACCGAGAGTTCGAAAGGCGGAAGGCTTACCGTTGAAACCAGGGTGACCGCAGAGCCGGACATAAATATTTCAAAAAAATTTCTTACAATAGAGCTAGTGGATGATGGCCCAGGGATTCCATCCGAGCATCTGGAAAACATATTTGATCCGTTTTTTACGACAAAAGAACCCGGCAAAGGGACCGGCCTTGGCCTTGCGGTCTGCTTTATGATTGTGGAGCAGGCTGGCGGAAGGATTTCGGCGGCGTCCGATGGCAGCCGCGGCACAACCTTCACGGTATGCCTGCCGTTAAAATAAAAATTGATGGCTTCATAAAAAAGCACAAGAAGGATGGCAAAGAAAAAAGTTCAAGTTCAAGGCGAGCGAATCATGAGGAGGGAGGTGTAGTTAGCCTACTCCGCAGTGACGAATGATGAAGCTCAACACAGAAATTGGACTTTTTACGAAGCCATCAAAATAAACAGGTATTGAAAGTGAATATCAATAGCAGCCAGAGCAAGGAATCATCGACAAAACGTTTGCTGGTGATTGATGATGAAGAGAATATGCGCCATATGCTTTGCACTCTGCTTGAGAAAGCCGGGTATTCAGTTGATACTGCAGAGGACGGCAGCACAGGTCTTATAAAGGTAACGGACAACCCATATGAGTTCATACTCTGTGATTTGAAAATGCCTGATAGTGACGGAATGGAGTTTTTGAGATCCGCAGGCGACAAAATCGATAAAACAACCGTCATAATGATGTCGGCATTCGGGACGATTGATCTGGCTCTTGAAGCCATGAAACTGGGAGCATATGATTTTATATCAAAGCCGTTTAAATCCGATGAAGTCCTTCTCACATTGAAAAAAGCGGAAGAACGGGAAAGTTTAAAAAGAGAGAATTACAGACTTAAAACACAGCTTAAAAACTTTGAATTAAACTATAACTTCGGTAACATGGTTGCTAAAAGCAAGGCCATGCAGGCGGTATTTAGACTCGCCGGAAAGGTAGCACAGTATGATACAACCGTTCTGATCTTCGGAGAGAGCGGTACCGGAAAGGAGCTGATTGCAAGAGGGATACATTACAGCGGAGTTCGGGCGGAGAAACCGCTGATCCCTGTAAATTGCGGCGGAATTCCGGAGAATCTTCTTGAGAGCGAGCTTTTTGGTTATATAAAGGGCGCATTTACAGGTGCGGATCGAAATAAAAAAGGTCTTTTTGAAGAAGCAGACGGTGGAACATTATTTCTGGATGAAATCGGAGAACTTCCTTTTGCACTTCAGGTAAAGCTTCTGAGAGTACTGCAGGAAAGTGAAATACGTCCTGTAGGCGGCTCTCGGACACTGAAAATTGATGTCCGGATCATCGCCGCTACATCCAAAAAGCTTCAGGATGAAGTGAAGGATGGAAATTTCCGTGAAGATCTATTTTACAGGTTGAATGTACTGCCGATCGAGCTGCCTTCTCTTCGAGAAAGAGTCGAAGACATTCCGGTTTTAAGTCAGATTTTTATTGACGATTTTAATCGGAAATTGGGGAAAAGTATCATAGGGATATCTCCTCCTGCGATGTCAAAATTTTTAAACCACAGCTGGCCTGGAAATGTTCGGGAGCTTGAAAATATTATTGAAAGAGCAGTGGTTTTGGCTGAGGAAAACGTAATTTTGCCGGAAAATTTGCCCCAGGAATTGGATGTCGGGGACGGGTGCGATAAAGTTGATGACTTTTTTACAGGTTTTTCACTGAAAGCTGCCCAGAAAGTTTTCGAAAAAAGATTGATCGTCAAAGCGCTAAATGAAACCGGAGGTAACCGGACAAAAGCCTCAAGGCTTTTAGAGATAAGTCATCCATCTCTTTTAAGTAAAATAAAGTCATATGATATTTTACTTTGACCTTAAACTAAGATGCATTCGTAAAAAGTTAAAATTTCGATGGCAAAGAAAAAAGTTCAAGTTCAAGGCGCGCGAATCCCGAGGAATGAGTCGTAGTTCTACTACGTACGCCTTCGGCTACCGCTACGCTGCGCTCCACGGTACTGACGAGGGATGAAGCGCAACGCCGAAAGTGGACTTTTTACGAAGCCATCAAATAACCTGCATGAAGGAGGACCGCTTATGCAGAAAACAGAAGCGATTCAAAAAAGTCTGGAAAAAATATACGGGGAGGAAAAAGGAAAGATTGCTTTTCAGCGGATTTTGCCGATTCTTAAAAAATTTCCTGCAAAAGAAGAGAAAAAAGGAAACTATTTTTCTGAAAAAGATATTATATTGATAACGTATGGAGACACCCTGAAAAGCCGAAACAGTGTTCCGCTGAAAACCCTGCATCAATTTGCGAATAAACATCTTCAAGACATATTTTCAACCATTCATATTCTGCCTTTTTATCCATTTTCTTCAGATGATGGCTTTTCGGTGATTGATTTTTTTGCTGTAAACCCGGAGCTTGGAGAATGGGATGATATTAGAAGACTAAATACCGATTTTAAAATGATGTTTGATTTTGTTCTCAACCATATTTCTTCGAAAAGTGAATGGTTTGCGAATTATCTTGCAGAAAAAGAAGGATTCGAAGATTTTGCGATTGAAGTTGACCCATCAATCGATCTTTCGAAAGTGACCAGGCCGAGATCATTGCCGCTTTTAACAGAATATCGAAAAGAGTCAGGAAAATCCGTTCATGTCTGGACAACTTTTTCTGACGATCAGATTGATTTGAATTTTAAGAGTATCGATGTTCTTGTAATGATGCTGGAAGTGCTTCTGCATTATGTCAAACAGGGAGCGGTTATTATACGAATGGATGCGATTGCCTATTTGTGGAAAGAAATTGGAACCAGCTGCATCCATCTTCCGCAAACCCACGAGATGGTGAAGCTTTTTCGAAACATCTTCGATCTCCTGTCACCTGATGTGATGAATCTCACGGAAACGAATGTTCCGCATGATGAGAACATCAGTTATTTCGGGGATGGGAAGGATGAGGCTCAGATGGTTTATAATTTCACACTGCCGCCTCTTCTTTTTTATACTTTCGTAAAGGAAAACACCAAAGCCCTTTCGGAGTGGGCAAAAGGATTATTGCTTGAATCAGAGAGCAATACTTTTTTTAATTTTACAGCCTCGCACGATGGAATTGGTGTAAGACCGCTTGAAGGGATTTTGCCGGGAAAGGAACTGGACAGCCTGGTTGAGATTGTAAAAAAGAACGGGGGCAGGGTATCCTACAAGAAGAATTCAGACGGTTCGGAAAGCCCTTATGAATTAAATATTACCTATTTGGATGCGATGTGGAGGAACACCGCAGAACGCGATGAATACCATGCCGGAAGGTTTCTTGCTTCCCAGTCGATTATGCTTGTATTGCCAGGGGTTCCTGCCGTTTATATACACAGCCTGCTGGGTTCCCGGAACTGGATTGAAGGCGTTCAACAGACCGGGCGGGCAAGAACGGTTAACCGGGAAAAGCTTGATCTTGATGAGTTGCTTGAAGAACTGAATGAGCCGGCCTCTTTTCGGTCTCAAGTTTTTTATCAATATATCGAGCTGGTTAAGATCCGAAAAGCCCAGCCGGCCTTTCATCCAAATGCAATGTTTGAGATCTTGAATCTCCATGAAAACGTTTTTGCAATCAAAAGGTATTGCATTGACCAGACAATTCTTTCTGTAACCAATGTTTCGGGAAAGTCACAGCACTTTTCACTTTCCGGAGATTTTCCCGCCGAAATGAAGGATCTTGTTTCCGAAAAAAAGATTGCCTCAATGGATATCAGGCTGTCTCCGTATCAATATATATGGCTG
>JAQYVL010000100.1 GCA_030145525.1 Desulfobacterales bacterium | reverse complement strand
CAAAGAGGGCATTTTTGAATTCATTCAGCCAGGGCCCCACATCAAGTCCAAGCTTCTGAACTTCTATTTTTTTTATATTGATGTGAATCGCTTCCTTCATTAGAAATCCCAGGCAGGGTATGCTGTGATCCAGAATAACCGAGGAAACGGAAAAGGACGGTTTGTCAAGAAGAAGGTCGTTAAATGGCTTTCTTTCTGTTTCACCGGAAGATCGAAACATGTTTTGACAGATATAATTCCGTGTCAGCAGATGGGCAGGATGTACCTCTGTGGCCTGCAGGACAAAATGATTGTCATAATTTTCAACCAGATCCCAGGAATATCCGGCAAGCTTACCCTCCAGATTCTCCAGAAAGCCCTCCGGGCCAAACAGGCATAATTTTTTTGTCCGGCCCAGCATGATGCGCAGCATGTGATCCAGTCCTATAAAGTGATCCATGTGGGTATGGGAAATAAAACAGTGGCTGATTTTAAGGATGTCTCTAGTTGAAAGCGGGCTGATATCACCAAGGTCAAAAGCAACTGCCCGTTTCTCAGAACAGAACGGAACAAAAAGTCCCGGGTCGCCAAAAGGAGGGTTGATCATTTTTGGATAAAATGAGGCCGTCATTTTCAGAGAAGATACTTGGAAACCTGCTTGTTTATGCAGAGATAAATTTCTTCATCAGATCCATAAATATCAACAACATCTTTGAAGTTGATCACCTTCTCGATGACAAAAGCGGTAACATACAGGCTGACGACATGCGGATTCGGTATGATATGTCTGAACGGAGCATTTTGATAATCAATATCAAAATCCTCGGCATGACTCAGTGTATCGAGGCATTTTTGGATCTGCTCTTCAAGAGAGTTTTTGTTTGTTGTCTCTACAAGTTTGTTTTCAACCAGCTTCATTGCAATGGCGTTACTGAGCGATTCAAGGTGGTTCTGAATACCGGTCAGCGCCATTCTTCGGGCTCTTTCCTTTGAGGATTCTATTTGTGACAAGATTTTTGATTCACGATTACTTGGCCGAAATACCTTTGCCATTCAATATCCCCTTTACATTAAAAATTTCAGAGAGTGGCTTTTATAGTATCAAAAGTCGGAAAAGCCCGCCTGCGGGTTTTTATCCGTCTAAATTGCAACACAAAATTATAATTGTACCTTGATCGGATTGCAAGGAAAATTTTGGGTTTGTGTCAGGCTGGGCCTGTTCAGAAAATGAGAACATGAAGTTATTTGTTATGAGGGCTGGTTCAAAAATTTTCAATCGGATTTAAGATCGCTCAAACAAAGAGATTGGGCTCGATAGGAGGTTTTAAAAACATTTCTAAGGATTTTCAAGGTTGATCCTGTCTTCTCCCTTTACTTTGTCGGCTTTGAGATGATTTTTAAATTCTTCCATAACGAGTTTTCTGTACATATGATAGAAGAAGAGGCTTAAGATTTCAGTTGCCTGGATTCCCTTCAGGGACAGGGCTTCCGTGGAAATATTTCCCCATTCCGCATTCCAGAAGATGTTGATGTTTTTAATCGCCATATCACGGAAGAAATCGGTAAATCCTTTCAATCGCTCGGGATCAAACCCCTTTACCCGGATCATTCCGATATTTCCCATTGCCACGATCAGTTTCCCGATAATAACGTCATCCCGTGCATAAACCGTTTCGCCATTGATCTCTTCGGAGGTTATGACACGCCATTTTTCCAGTTCTGACAGCCATTTGCTGTCGAGTCCGGTTTCTTTTAAAAAGTTTTTTCTTCCTGTGACCTTTGTGGAAAAAAGCTGATCCAGAGGTTTGAAGTGCTCGCTCAGGAACTGGAATGATGTTTGCTCCATGCTTGTTTTTTTTCTCTGCCTCTTGACCAGCTTTTTAATAACCGGCAAAGGAAGAAAATAGTTTTCACGCAACGCCTTGATGGTTCGGATCTGTTCTATATAACTTTCGTTATAATCGGCGGCATTTTTTCCGACCTTTCTCGGTTTGCGCAATACTCCTTCGCGAATATAGTAATGAATCGTCTCTTTTGATACTCCGGTTCGCTTTACCAGTTCGCTGATTTTCATTTTTCTCCTTTGATCGGGGTTCGGCTTTATTGCGCTTTGGGATCAAGTTGAATTGCAGAATTTACTGCCAATTGTATCGTAACTTGACAAACAGAATATCTCAGGCAAGGGAAATATGTCAAGAAAATATTTTTTAAGAGTAATAATTAATTAATTCTATTATACATTTTGCATATAGCATATAGCTCACAAGTTGTTATTCATAGAATATTTTATCCGAATATTCATGTTTGGATTCTTTTACACCGGAAGGCTGTTTGATAAAAGCTGCAAATTCATCATTTGTGCGGATATGGAGCCGGTAATGATTACGATCATTATTATTTCACTTGACAAAAATAATATGTTTATTTAATGCATTGTGAGTTTAGCGTAGAAAGTACTATATATAATTTTAACGCATTATTTTCAACAGCAGGCATAAAAATACGGATACGGATTTCTTGGAAAATAAGAAAAGGTACGGGAGGAAAAAATGGGAAAAAGACCTTGGCAGAGACATTATGATTATAACGTTCCGGAAACGATCCGTTATCCGCGTCTGGGTGCACATGAACTTCTGCAGATCCCGGCAAATGCATTTCCGGATAAGCCGGCCCTGAATTTTTACGGCACGGAAACTACTTATTATGAGCTTCGTCAGCTTGTTTTACGGATGGCAAATGCATTGGGGGAACTGGGCGTTAAGAAAGGAGACCGGGTTGGCGTGCATTTGCCCAATTCTCCTCAGTATGTGATAAGCTATTATGCAGCCATGAGCCTTGGTGCAATCATTGTAAACCTCAACCCGATGTACACCCAGGAAGAGCTCAAGGCATTATGCGAAAATACCGGGGTTACAACTCTCATAACCTTTGATATGGTTCTGCCTGTAATCAGACCATTATGCGAGGAAGTAGAGATTCCCAGGGTAATCGTTACCCGGGTTACCGATTTTATTACCGGAATGCCTATGAGCACTTCGGGGGAACTGGAGCTGGAAGAAGGCTGGCATCATTTTTCAGAACTGCTGGACAAGTGCTCCAATACAAGACTGCCGCGGGTTCAGATTGCACCTGAAGACCCGGCGTTGATTCAGTTTACGGGAGGAACAACCGGGATACCAAAAGGCGCTGTTCTGACCCATTCCAACCTTATTGCCGCGACAATGCAGGCTTCTCTATGGGGATCGGCTACAAAGGAACTCGATCCGATAGGAGAGCGAACGGTTCTTTCCGTTCTTCCCTATTTCCATGTCTATGGCACTATTGTCGCCTTAAGCTGGTCTGTCATGAACTGTGCCACCCAGATAGTTGTGCCGCGTTTTGAAATCGATGAGCTGATGGGTCTGATCGCAAATTTTAAAAAGATTTCTTTCTTTCCTGCCGTGCCGACCCTGATCAATGCGGTAATAAATCATCCCAAGGCGGAAGAGCTGGAACTCAGCAAAAAGATTAATCTTCTGAACAGCGGCGGAGGACCGATGCCGGTTGAATTGATCGATCAGGCCAGGGATATGGGAATTCAGTTCAGCGAAGGCTGGGGCATGAGTGAGACTACGTCCCTTGGAATTGCAAATCCGATTATGGGCCTTAAAAAAATAGGAAGCATCGGAATCCCCTTTCCGGATACGGATGTACGCCTTGTTGATCTTGAAGAAGGCAGGGAGGATGTGCCCAAAGGTGAACCCGGTGAAAT
>JAQYVL010000099.1 GCA_030145525.1 Desulfobacterales bacterium | reverse complement strand
CTGAAGGATGTGTTATTTCACCGGGGTTTATTGACATGCATTCCCATGCTGACTGGAATTTACCCCAGAGCAATCATCCTGAAATTTTAAAGTGCCTGCCGGAACAGGGTGTGACAACTCTTGTTGGAGGAAACTGCGGGGTTTCTCCAGCGCCGGTAAGAAAGGAGAACAAACAGCTTCTTGATAATTTCACTTCTATGATGCTTGATGAGCCGCTGGAATACAAATGGGATTCAATGGCAGATTTTTTCACATATATGGAAAAAACAAAACCAATAGTAAATATGGCCCAGCTTGCAGGGCATGCTTCCATCCGCTATGCAGCCGCAGAAAGGGAACGGGGTTCCCTGGCAAAACACGAACTTCAGGCCTGTCTCGACTTAACCGAACGTTCATTGCAGGAAGGTGCCTGCGGGTTGAGCTTCGGTCTCGGCTATGATCCGGGTATGTATTCACCTGTTGATGAACTTGAAGAATTCTGCAAGGTAGCGGCAAGAGCGAACAAGACTGTTACAGTTCACTTAAAAGCCTTCTCAAGAATATCTCCCTGCTATCCCGTTACCTACCTGAAGCCTCATAATCTTCGCGCCCTCAAAGAGATGATAAACATTGCAAAAGTAACCGGCATAAAGCTTCAGCTTTCCCATTTTATTTTTGTCGGCCGAAAAAGCTGGGCCACTTACCGTGAAGCGCTTGATATTGTCGAGACCGCTCAAAAGGAAGGTGTTGATGTAATGATCGATGCCTTTCCGTATACATGCGGAAATACAACGATACTTGTACCGTTTCCTTACTGGTTTCTCAAAATGCTGCCCCAAGGATATGACAGCAGGATTGCGCGTGCAAGACTTCGTCTTGAGCTTGAATTGGGATTCCGTCTTGTAGGATTCCTTTACAAGGACTTCCAGGTTATGGATGCCGGTGTTGAAGGTTGGGAGGATCTTAACGGCCTGACCATTGATGAAATCGCTCAAAAATGGAATATATCGTCATTTAATGCAATGCTGAAACTAAGCCGGGAAAGCAATGGTTCAGCCCTGATGCTTTTTCACACGTACAGCGGCGAACCCGGCTTTGAAAAGCCCCTTGATTCTGTTCTGACACATGACCTTTGTCTTTATGAAACAGATGCAATCATCAAGAATAACGGCCATCCAAATCCAGCGGGAATGGGTACCTTTCCTAAAATACTTGGAAAATATGTAAGAGATAAAAAACTTTTGAGCATCGAGACCGCTGTAAACCGAATGACGCATGCCAGTGCGATGCGTTTCGAACTTAAAAGGCAAGGCCTCTTAAAGCCGGGAATGGCTGCGGATATCGTTATTTTCGACCCTGAAACCATATCAGACTCACCGCCAACCGGCGCAAATCCGGCAGGGAAACCAAAAGGCATCAAGCATGTTTTTATCAACGGCGTTCACACGGTAAAGAACGGTAATTATATTCATGAAGCCCGGGCGGGGAAACTAATCAGGGTGTAGATTGAAACTCAAGGAGCCGTAAAAATATCTTGACTTTTGACAGCCGTTAAATTAATCAATTTTTATCCATCATTTGATGGGAACAATTTATGGAAAGAACGTATGGAGAAGCACCATGGGGCCTGAAGGTCGTCCTTATGATCATTCAGGCAAGAACGAAAAACAAAACACGAGGGAGTAAAAAATGCCGCTTAAAATCAATAATGATCTGATTGGAATGGAATTTGATCCGGTTGAGGTTGAATGGACATCGAAAGATACGATGCTTTATGCTCTGGGTGTCGGTGCAAAGCCCGATGATGAACTCGACTATGTATATGAGCCAAAAGGGCCGAAAGTCATCCCAACCTATGCTGTATGTCCTGGCCTGAACTTGATGCTGGGTGTTGTTGAAAAGGTTGAAATCAACCTCATGATGCTTCTGCACGGTGAACAGACGACAACCCTGCATCGCCCGATTCCCCCCAATGCAAAAGGCCGTGGTGTCGCCAAGATAGTTGAAGTATGGGATAAAGGGAAAGCTGCGGTAATCGGCCTTGAAGGAACGATTTCCGATGATGACGGACCAATTTTTACAAACAAATCTACTCTTTTTATCCGTGGTGCAGGTGATTTTGGCGGCGACCGTGGGCCATCCACAAAAGGAGTGAACGTACCGCCCGAACGAGATCCTGACCATGTTGTTGAAGAGATTACACTGCCACAGCAGGCAGCCCTTTACCGCCTTTCAGGAGACCCAAACCCAATCCATATCGACCCCGAATTTGCCAAACTTGCCGGATTTGAAAAACCGTTCCTGCACGGCCTCTGCTCTTTTGGTTTTGGATGCCGGGCAGTTTTAAAAGCTCTCTGCAAAAACGATCCGAAAAATTTTAAATCAATCCAGGGCCGTTTTTCCGATCAGGTCTACATGGGAGATAAATTGATCACAAAAATGTGGGAAACAGAGGAAGGTGAAGCCCTTCTTCAGATGGAAACGCAAAAAGGGAATGTCATACTGAGCCAGGCAAAAGTAACCTATAAACCTTGATATAAAATGATAAGGGAAGCCGCAATCGCGCTTCCCTTGTTCTCAAACAGCGGCCTACATTAAAAAAACCGACATGATCGTCAACTCTATTTCAGCGTAACCGCCTGTTTTTCATTTCATTTTCTAGCCTGGCAAGCAGAAAATTATACCTATTATTTTCCGGCCTGAAGCGAAGTGCGCTTTTAATATCCAAGTGAGCCTGAATCAGGTTGCCTTTTCTGCTCCATGCATCTCCCCGGTTGCAATACACCAGAGCGACATAAGCCATCAGTCTTCCGGCTGATTTTATATCTTCTGAAGCCCGCAAAGGATTGCCTTTCATCCTCCAGATTTTTTCACGATTGGAATAAACATCCGCATAAAGCCGGTAAAGTTTAAGCGCCCTGTTGTAGTCTTTTAAAGCCTGATAAAGTTTTCCTTTCTTTTTCAAAATATTTGCCTGGTTATGGTAGGCATCGGCGAGACGAGGATTGATTGTCAGGGCTTTGTTGAAATCTGAAACTGCTCTGTCAAGCTCTCCTTGCATTCTCCAGGCCTCACCCCTTTTGTAATATGCTTCCGGCAATCGAGGATTTATTTTTATTGCCTTTGTATAATCTGAAATCGCCGGATTATAGAGCCCCATTTTATTCCGAACATTACCACGATACAGATAGGCCTTGTACTCTTTTGTATTAAATTTTAGTACGTTACTATAATCATTAACCGATTTTCGGAGTTCTCCTTTTTTTTCCAGCACATCACCCCGCGCAAGATAGGCCTTTGACAATTCCGGGTTGATTTCGATTGCTTTTGAAAAATCGGCTAATGCGTAATCAAGGTATCCTATTTTTTTAAAAATCGTCCCTCTAAGATAATAAGTATTTGAACTTTCTGAATTTATTTTAATAGCTCGGGAATATCCTTCAAGTGCGCTTTCGAGGTTCCCAAGCATGGAGTTGTAATTACCCATCCAAATCCATTGAGATGCGCTCTGCTTTCCAACTGTAACCTGCTGCCGGTCCAGAAAAGTGGCAATTGAACAACCGTTAAAAAAAACAGCGCTCAAAATCATTAAAAAAAACAAAAGAGTCAATCTGTTATGATGCTCGAAATCTGCAAAAACCGAGCTTCTGAAGTGTGCGGATGGTGAACCCTTTGCAGGAAAAGGGCCGGCTTTGAATCTCATCATAGTAACCTCTTATGAAAAAAATAATAATAATCAGCTAAGAATGAGCGTGCGAAAAATGACCGGCGTATGCATCCCTGTTAGAACAATATCTATGCCAAAATTAAAAAATGAATTATATTTGTTTAATCAGGATGTTATAAAATGATTGACTGGGGATGATTCAGCAGAAGTGACAAAAATTGTTAAAAAAAATGACAAAAATTGTCGACAGATACTATTAACCCGATAATTTTATTAAATATACCGATAAATACCAGGCTGGATACAGCAAGGGGGAAAAGGGGTTAACAAAGTTAAAAATAGATTTTGAAACCGTTTCTACTCATTTTCTCCGGTTCGATCCTGAAAGAACGTTTTCAAACGATCATAGGCGGAATTGTAAATCTGCATTATCTCTTCGGCAGTTTTCAGCCTTTCCGGATCATTCATAAATCTGTCAGGGTGGTATTTTTTTATCTCCCGATTTCTTGCTTTTCGCACCTCGGAAAGAGAAGATGGTGGGACCAAATTAAAATTTGCGAGATCCTCCATAACCTGTCTGGGGTAATCGGAGTCCTTCCCGCAGCCTGCTTTACCGGATGAAAAGTTCCTGGAAAACGATTCTGACCTCAGGCTTTCCGCTTTTTCGGAAGCCCCTGTCCCACTTTCATTTGGAACTCGTCCGGATAATCCCGGTATATTCGAGCGATAAGCCTTTGCAATATTATAGAGCCGTTTCAGGATGGTCGTCATTGGATATAGCTCTTTCTAATTAAAAATATCTGCTTAAAATTATGAAAACATTTTAACTTCAAACAGGCAGCCTTTTTTCAATAGCCGACTTTAAGGCATCGACCTCTACCGGCGTATCAATCTTTTCGCCCTGGATGTTTCGTACGTAAAAAATATCAACGACCTGATCAACCTTTGTCGAGATTATTGCCACTTGAACATTCAGTTCACTTCTGTAAATTGCATCTGTTATGCTAAATAAAAGCCCTGGAAAATCGTCTGCAAACACCTCGACAATCGTAAAAAAGCTGGAGCTTTTATTATCGATATTTATCAGGTGCGGTTTTTTCATCCCATGCGGTGGAATCTGTTTGTATTTTAACATCTTCTTCTTTACTTCAGAGACAAGATTCAAATCGCCTGAAAGAGCCTGCTCCAGATAATATCCGGTCTTCTCCCATTTTTCCATTTCAAAAATCTGATCTGCAGGCGGTTTTACCCTGAAGATGTCAAGTGCGATACCGTTTCGCCATGTATAGGCCTGAGCATCCAGAATATCAAGGCCGTTAATTGTGAAAACCCCTGCAATTTTCGAAAACAAACCGGGCCTGTCTTTTGCACATATGGTCACTTTTCTTGTACCGGATTCTAAATCCTTAAATATATCCCATACAAACTCCTTTTTCCCAAGTCGCTGATAAAGCATCATATTTGCGTGAATGTCTTTTTCACTTGCATACAGCTTATATCGCGGTGACAGAATGGCAAAATGAGCTTCAATCGCCTGTTTTTCATGTTCAGTTTCAGCAAAACCAATCACATCCGACTTTTTCTTTTTTAAATTATCGACAACTTTGGAACTTGCCAGCTCTCCCTTTTCCAGTATTTTAAGCACCTTAAAAAACAAATCGCGCAAAAGCGTCGAAATCCAGTCATTCCATGCATTTGGACCGGTGGACATGGAATCGCCTACGGTCAAAAGATAAAGCATTTTCAAAATTTTGGGGTCCCCTATCCTTCTCGCACATGCAATAACGGTTTCCTCATCATTGATATCTCTTCTTGTTGCCGTTTTAATCAGAAAAAGATGCTCCATGACAAGCAAGGAAACTGTTTCGATTTGACTGGGTTTGTAGCCTCCTCTTGCCATGATCTTCCTGACAATTTCGGCACCCTTCCTGGAATGGCCTCCACCAGTCCAGCCTTTTCCGATATCATGCAGAAGAGCTGCCCAAAGAAGAAGAATTTTATTAACTCCGATTTCCTTGTACAGGTCGGCATAAATCCGGTTACCATTCTTTTGATCGACTGACGCAAAACTTTTTATTGTCCTGACGGTAAAAAGTGTATGTCTGTCAACCGGATAGAGGTGATAGGTATCATATTGAATACGGTTGACGATCGGCTTCATTTCAGGGATGAAGCTCGATAGAAACCCTGTATTCAACATTTCATTCAACACATTGAATGTAGCCGCCGGTGTAAGCAGTACCCTTTCAAAGATCCTGATATTTGAGCGAGAGCTTCTAAATGCTTTATCAACCAGATACGAAAATTCTCTGATCAACCGTTTGGCTTCGGCACTTAATGGAATTTTAAGCCTGGCACTTTCTTCAAAAATTTTTAAAAGCAGTTCCGGTGACTTTATGAGCTCCTGAATAGAAGAAAAATAGAGCGTGTTTCCTGAAACATGTAATCCGTTCACATTGCTGCTCTTCGAAACCGGTTTCCTTTTTGGCTTCAAATCATATGAGTAGCCCTGCATAGTAAAAAACATCAGGTTATATTGCTTAATCAACTCCATCTGACCGTGCAGTTCTCCAAGAAATTTTTCAACAGCCATTTGTCCGCCTGATTTTTTGAATCGCATTATCCGGGCAAGCTCTTCCTGACGGCTAAAAAAAAGCTGATCCGTTTTCCGGCCGGAAATTTGATGCAGATGGTTTCTAACCAGCCATATAAAATTTAAAGCGTTCATTAAAGCCTCATATTCATCATGCGATAGATAACCGTAATACTCTAGATCTCTTGGTTTTTTCAAATTTGAGGTTATTCTGGCCGCCCAAAGAATGGTGTGATAATCTCTTAACCCGCCCTGACCTTCCTTGATATTTGGTTCCAGAAGATAGGTTGAATCTCCATATCGAATATGGCGTTCCCGGTTGGTTTCAACCAGATTGGAAATCAGTTTTTTGGAATGGCCTGATATCACCCGTTTAGTGAGCTTTTCCATCAGTTCTGTATATAAAGATGAAATGCCGCATATAAAACGTGCATCAAGCATAGATGTAAAAACATCCAGATTATCGCGGGCCAGACTCATACAATCCTTCATGGATCGGGTTGCGTGCCCCACTTCATATCCCAGATCCCAAAGCGGATAAACAATCTCCTGAATAAGCTTTTCCGCCGCGGCGGGGACTTTGCGTTTAAATAAAAATAACAGATCGATATCCGAACAGATGCACTGCTCTCTTCTGCCGTAACCGCCAAGAGCGATGATGGCATACGGATTTTTATAGATATTTATCTGCGGCCCTGCCATGCTTCTTTCAAAGCTTTCGAAAAAATATTCGTCTATAATATTCGCATGCAGACCGAGGAATGATTCTGCCGATTCTTTAAAGTGCAGCTGAATCAGTCTCTCTCTTTTATGCCGCAAGAGTTTTGAAGCGTGTTCAACCATCTGTTTATTTCAGTTTGCAAGGTAAAAAAATCATAGCCAATTCTAAATAAACGCAATACATATGCCGAAAGAAGAATAAATATATAAAAAGATTTTGGCGTTTTCTTTACATATCATGATAGATATTGTACTCAATAAAAAAAATAGAAAATCAGCCCCGGTGCATCCAACAAGGCAAAACAATAAGGGAAGGGATAACAATATGACAAAGAATATTGATTCTGACACCATTCGGAAAAAACTTGTTATCAAGGCCGTAAGAAATATCCGAAAAGGCCTCAAGCAAAAAGAGGACTCCACGAAAGGAATGTATCGTCCGGAAATCAAACTTGACCTGCAGCGATCGCGACTTTTGACAGAGTCTTACAAAGAAACCGAAGGGGAGCCCATGGTGACCAGACGGGCGAAAGCGCTTGAAAGGATTCTGACCGGGATGGATTTATATATCCAGGATTGGGAAAAAATTGTCGGCAATAATGTTTCAACACCCCAGGGGTTGTATTTTGGTATTGATATGAACTGGCGTTCGGTGAAGCGGATTATTGAAGAGGAAGAAGGAAAAACACTGCTGGACGAAGAAGGACGGAAAGAACTGGCCGAGATGGTCGAATACTGGGAAGGCCGGTGCATGAGCGACATTCAGCAAAAAATGTTTACCGGTGAAGTTCTTGAATACTGGAAAATGTCAAAGGGAAGCCCGGCTTCCTGGTCGCACTGGTCTGAACTCGGCATACCCAACTATGAAAAAATATTTCGAATCGGCTTTAAAGGCATCATACAGGAGGCAGAGGATCGGCTGGCCGAGATCGACCGGACAGTTCCTGCCGATTATGTCGACCAGAAGGAGTTTCTTCAGGCTGTTGTCATCTCACTGAAAGCAGTTATAAGCTATGCCCGCCGCTATGCACAACTGGCGAGGCAGAAAGCGGTGCAGTCAAATGATCCCGGAGATATCAGGCGCCTTGAAACCGTTGCCGGGATTTGTGACAAAGTGCCCGAACACCCGCCCGAAACCCTTGCGGAAGCACTTCAATCTTTTTTCTTCATTCATGTTGTTCGATATATGGAATACTCAACCCTGGGAATCGGAGTCCGCTTTGACAAAATTTTTGGTCCATATTACGAAAATGACCTGAAGAACGGCCGCATCGCTCACGATGAAGCCCTTGTCATGATGCAGCTTCTCTGGGTAAAATTTCATGAACTGGGCCTGATATATTCACCGACACTCTCTTCTGTTTACGGCGGCGTTGCTTCTCTTCAGGCCATCACACTGGGCGGCGTGGACAGTAAAGGGAACGATGTGACCAACAAAATGACCTATCTGGTCCTCGAAACCGCCAAACTTATGCAAACACCGGAACCAACCATCGCGATGCGTTATCACGACGACACGCCCCGTGAACTCCTGTCCAAAGCAACGGATGTTATACGGACAGGGATAGGTTATCCGTCATTTTTTAATGACAAGGCCCTTCTTCCCCTGCTGGATCATTGGGATGTGCCGCCTGAAGATGCCTATGATTACGCGGTTTCCGGTTGTGTTTATATTGAAATACCCGGTAAAAATATTACCCGGAGGGCGATAGGAGGGATTACCCTGCCCGGAGCTCTCCTGTATG
>JAQYVL010000098.1 GCA_030145525.1 Desulfobacterales bacterium | reverse complement strand
TGAAGTTCTATCAAGGTATTTATCTGTGCCTTTGTGATGCTAACCATACTCTCATACCTGTTTTTATTTCATTAAGATGAATAAATAATAAATGGGTCCTGTTCAAGGTCGCATGCCTCAACCGAGACATTCAGTTCCGCTGCCGAAATCGCTTTACTCAATTTTTCGGCAAGCACATCAACGACCAGATGTTCTGATCCGAAATGGCCGATATCAATCAGCCCAACGCCTGCATCTTCTGCAGCCCTTGCATCATGGTATTTCAGGTCCCCGCTTATAAAAACATCTGCGCCGGAAGAGAGGAAGTCGTCCAACAGGGACGAACCGCTTCCGGAGCAAACTGCCACTTTTTCAACCGAAAGTTCCAAATTACCCGAGACTTTGACGGTTTTGAGATTAAGCTTCTTCCGGATCTGATCGGCAAATTGACCAAGTGGTATACTTTTCTCTATAACCCCGATACGCCCTATTCCCTGTACACCAATTTCGGGGTTCAAGGGGTATATGTCATAAGCCATTGTTTCATAGGGATGATGCTTTTTCAACAATGTTATAACACCGTCAAGGTCCTCCGACTTCACAGCGACTTCGATTCTAATCTCTTCAGCATGGGTTATTTCACCGGTCCTGCCCGAAAACGGCTTTGCCGATGATCCTGGCTTATAGGTGCCTGTTCCTCGGCTTCGAAACGAACAACACTTATAATCACCGATAACACCGACCTTTGTCTTGAAAAGAATATCCAGTATTTTTTTTTCATGATCAGCCGGAACGAAAAAGATCAGCTTAAAGGTTTCAATCTTTTCCGGTTTTGATAGAGCTTTCAGCTTCTTCAGGTCAATCCTTTCGGCAATAATATCATTAATACCGCCTGTTGCACTGTCGAGATTGGTATGGGCTGCATACAGAGCCAGCCTGTTCTGTATCGCTTTGTTGATAATATCTCCCATGGGAGATGAAAGGTCAATTTTCGATAATGGTTTAAAAATAAGAGGATGATGGGTGATCAGCAGATCTTTATTTTTTCGGCAGGCTGTTTCAACGATAACCGGTGCGGGGTCAAGCGCAACCATGATGGCTCTCACCGGCCAGCCGACATCGCCGATCTGCAGCCCGGAGTTATCCCATTTTTCGGCAAGCCTGATGGGAGCGATCGAATCCATTATTTTTATGATATCGGAGAGTGTTGCGGCCACGTTTTGGTTACTACCTCCAAATCCATTATCTGTTCAAAAAAAAAGGCGTGGTATAGATATACCCACGCCGGACTTTTGGACTCGGTTTCAAACCGTTTTTTCTTATTACGCATCTGATTCATTTCATCATGTTCCTCATAAAAGCTGCCTAATCCTGAAAAACGAATGGGCCCACCTGGATTCGAACCAGGGACCGACCGGTTATGAGCCGGTGGCTCTGCCAGACTGAGCTATGGGCCCGCAACTCAAATTAAGTTAGCTTATCTAACGTCTGTTTCCGCTTTTGTCAAGTTCGATGGCTTCGTAAAAAGTCCAATTTCGGCGTTGCGCTGCATCCCTCGTCACTGCGGAGTAGGCTAACTACGCCTCATTCCAAGGGATTTGCGCGCCTTGAACTTGAACTTTTTTCTTTGCCACCAGAATTTTGACTTTTTAAGGTTTCATCAAGTTCTATGTATCGATAAAACTTTTAAGCTTTTTACTTCTTGTGGGATGCCGCAATTTCCGCAGGGCCTTGGCCTCTATTTGACGAATACGTTCACGGGTTACGGCAAAATCCTTACCAACCTCCTCCAGTGTATGGTCCGCTTTTTCTCCGATGCCGAATCGCATACGAAGGACCTTCTCTTCCCGCGGAGTCAGTGTTGCAAGAACTTTCCTTGTCTGTTCAGCGAGATTCATATTTACAGCCGCATCCGAAGGAAGCATGAACTTTTTGTCTTCAATAAAATCACCAAGATGGCTATCTTCTTCTTCTCCGATAGGTGTTTCGAGAGAAATCGGCTCTCTGGCAATTTTAAGAACCCTCCTTACCTTGTCCAGAGGAATTTCCATCTTCTGGGCAATCTCTTCAGGAGAGGGCTCACGGCCCAGCTCTTGAACCAGGTACCTGGATGTCCGTATCAGCTTGTTAATTGTTTCGATCATATGAACCGGTATCCGGATGGTTCTTGCCTGATCCGCAATCGCTCTGGTAATCGCCTGCCGTATCCACCATGTGGCATAAGTGCTGAACTTATATCCTCTTCTGTATTCAAATTTATCAACAGCTTTCATCAATCCGATGTTCCCTTCCAGAATCAGATCCAGGAACTGCAGCCCCCTGTTGGTGTATTTTTTGGCGATACTTACGACCAGACGAAGATTGGCCCTGATAAGCTCTTTCTTTGCGAGTTTCGCTTTTACCCGGCCTTCTTCGGCATTCGTCATGACTCTCTTCAATGTCCTGCTGTTCGCCTTGAGGGCATAACTTCTATCCTCAATCTGCATCTGAATATCCTTCATATCGACATAGAAGTCAGCCAGAGCACTTTTCTTTTTGTCGGACTTTTTTCTTGCCCATTTGACAAAAGCGGTTTTTGTGGTCAATTGAGTTCGAAAGTCCGTCACCGGAACATCAATAGACTCTGCGCACTTAATGATTTGGTGATTTTGATCATCAAACCAGACAATCTGGTTTTTTATCATTTCTTCAATTCTATCCACAACACTGCTCTCAAGCCGCCACTCCTTAAGCAGGTCAAAAATTTTATTTATTCTTCGAGTAATGGATCGCCTTGTACGGCGTTGTTCCTCCTGGTCCGAATCAATGAGAAACAATTCCCTGCGCAATTGCCTGTTCTCCTTGTCAAGCTCCCTTATGGCACTCGCTGTATTCAAAAAATTTTGAACCTGCGTCTCCTCGTTAATATAGGTATCTCCTTCGTCAATATCCCGAAGAACATGTTTGGCGCGTAAATTTCCGATCTCAATATTGTCGGAAAGTGACAGAATACTTTCAATGCCGATCGTTGTCTCAAGCAGGGCGCGAAGTACTTCCTGCTCTCCGACCTCAATCTTTTTTGCAATCTCTATTTCCCCTTCCCTGCTGAGCAGTGTTACAAGCCCCATCTCTCTGAGATACATTTTTACGGGATCAGTAACCGTTCCAAAGTCAACCATGGATACGGTGGTTTTTTCTTTAGCAGCTCCCTTGCTTTTGTCTTCTTTCTCCTTTTCCTTTTTAACAGGGCTTATACCGCCATTTAAAACCTTAATATTCATATCTTCAAATATCATCAGGGTTTCATCTATCTTTTCAGGAGTCAGAAGTCCTTCCGGAAGCATTTTGTATATTTCGTCATACGTCAACTGCCCCTGTTTTTTTCCCTTTTCTATAAGCTTGTCCAACTTTTTCGTTCTATCCTTTTTCTCTTTTTTGGTAATCTTGCCGGCAATAGTTTTTTCTTTTGCCTTAGCAGCTTTGCCAGCTGCTTTTTTGGGTTTTACCTTTGCAGGTTTGGCAACTGCTGTTTTTATTTTTGCCTTGACGGTTTTACCTGTTGCCTTTTTCGGTTTTGCCTTGATGATTTTACCTGTTGCCTTTTTCGGTTTTGCCTTGGCAATTTCACCTGCTGCTTTTTTGGGTTTTGCCTTGACGGTTTTACCTGTCGTCTTTTTCGGTTTTGCCTTGGCAATTTCACCTGCTGCTTTTTTGGGTTTTGCCTTGATGATTTTACCTGTTGCCTTTTTCGGTTTTGCCTTGACGGTTTTACCTGTCGTCTTTTTCGGTTTTGCCTTGATGATTTTACCTGTTGCCTTTTTCGGTTTTGTGTTGACGGTTTTACCTGTTGTCTTTTTCGGTTTTGCCTTGATGATTTTACCTGTTGCCTTTTTCGGTTTTGCCTTGATGATTTTACCTGTCGTCTTTTTCGGTTTTGCCTTGGCAATTTTACCTGTTGCTTTTTTGGGTTTTGCTTTGGCAGATTTGCCAACCGTTTCTTTCTGTTTTGTTGCAGATTTCTTTGTCATAAAGCTTTCCCTCCGGCAAACTTCAGTTTATTCTGTATTTTTTTTCGGTCTTTAAGCCGTTGCATCAGCAGTTCAAGCTGTTCCTGATCGTTTTGCGCTTCCGCTTCCTTGATTTTCATCCACAGATCGCTTGGTTTTCGTTTTATGCTGGCCATAAACTGCTTATTAATTAGTTTGAGACAACCCTCAATGTCCCACCTGCCTTCCTCGATCGCCAAAGACGCAACCAACTGCCTCTCTTGAGGAATATCGATTATTGCAATAAGATCGGAAACCATTCTGTTGGAATCGCCTTTATGCTCTAAAATTGAGATCCCTATTTTTTTTAATCCTCCATTTTCAAAAAAGGACAGAATCTCCTGTCTTCGAATTTCAGAAAGTACCTGCGGAAACTGCAGCATCATGGCGATGATCTTTTTTTCCATCTGGTATGACTCGGTTGGAGTCGCAGATCCGTTCCATGCTTTATGGCGTTTGTCGGAAGCTCCAGGTTCTCTTCGCAATAATGATTTGGCATTGCTTCCGGAACGCTTTGTATTCATCGCTCTTCTGACTTTTTCCATGATAGCCGAGTCATCAATACCAAGCTTTTCGGCCATTTTTTTTATATACAAAGATCGTGCTACACTGTCCTGAATTTCGGCGAGATGCTCCTTCATAGCAGAGACAATTCGTACTTTCCCTTCAACGCTTAATCCATATTTTTTGATCGCTGACTCCATTAAAAAATCAACAGGACCGATAGCCTTTTCTGCGTTTTTCATGAAGGCTTCAGCTCCAAATTCAAACACATATGAATCCGGATCATATCCTTCAGGCAAAACCAGTATCATGGAATCGAGATGTCCGCTGTCAAATATACTGATGCTTCGAGCCGCTGCCTTAAGCCCGGCATCATCGGAATCATAAACAAGAATCACCTTTTCTGCATACCCCTTCAATACCCGGACATGTTCAGAAGTAAGACTGGTCCCTAACGTGGCAACTACATTTTCAATTCCATTCTGCCAAAGGGCCAGTAAATCCATGTACCCTTCAACAATGAATGCCAAACCTTTTTCTCTGCATTTCTGTTTTGTAACATTCAGGCCGTAAAGTGAACGACTCTTGTTATAAACAGGTGTTTCAGGTGAATTCAGATATTTAGGAAGAGAATCGTCCAGCACACGTCCTCCAAAACCGATCACCTGATCTCCGGTGTTGAATATGGGGAACATGATCCTATTTCGAAATCTGTCATAGAATACGTTTTTTTGTTTATTTTCAATAACAAGTCCTGATTTTTCCAAAAGTTTTTTCGGAACGCCCTTTCGGGCCAGATGATGCATGAGATTGCTCCATCCTTCCGGAGCATATCCAATACCGAACCTCTCAAGAGTATTCCCGGTTATTCCTCTTTCCGATAAATACTTCAAACCTTTCCTTCCGGCAGAATCACTCAAAAGCGCATGACTAAAACAGTCCACCGCATGCTTGTTCGCGACAAGAATCTGCTCCCTTTCACTCATCACCCTCTTCTGAGCTGCACTTATATTTCCTGTCGGCAGCTCAATCCCGTACCTCCTGGCAAGCGCTCGAGCCGCTTCGGGGAAGGAGATGCCCTCGTGCTTCATAAGAAAACTGAAAACGTTTCCGCCGGCAGTGCAGCCAAAGCAATAAAATATCTGTTTTTCAGGGTTTACAGTAAATGAGGGTGTTTTTTCCGAATGAAACGGGCAGAGGCCGACATGATTCTTTCCTGCTCTTTTCAAAAGCACCGATTCTGATACGATATCAATAATATCGGCAGCATTTTGAATTTCTAAAACCTTTTCTTCAGGGATGAAAAACGTCAAGGAGCATAGCCTCCGTATTGGATAAAAGTGACTGAAAGAACCGCGCAGGTACTCTATTAAAACCTCACGCCACTATTCACGGGCTCGCTCCTGAACATAATTACGCTACAAATCATATAATTACACATCATTTAATTATCCAATCAAAAAAATGTTTAATTATATTTTGTTTTTCAAATAATGTCAATCTTTTTTCATGAAAAGCATTATTTACATGCATCCCTTACTTGACCTGACACCTGTAATCCTCTCATCAATGGAAACGGCTTCATGAAGTGCCCTTCCCATTGCTTTGAAAACAGCCTCAATAATATGATGTTCATTTTCTCCATAAGCAACATTAACATGGAGGGTTATGCCCCCTCTTGCTGCAAAAGCCCTTAAGAATTCACCTGCAAGCTGAATATCAAAACCACTGCACACCGCCTTGATGGGAGGAACGTTATAAACAAGAAAAGGACGGTTTGACAGATCCATGGCAACATCAACCAGTGCCTCATCCATTGGGGTTATGGAATGCCCATATCGTTTAATCCCCTTACGGTCTTCAAGGGCATCATTCAAAAGATCACCCATAACCAGTCCTACATCCTCAACCGTATGATGAAAATCAACCTCGAGATCGCCTTTAGCCTTTATGGTCAGGTCAAAAAAACCGTGAACCGAAAACAAGGTCAGCATATGATCAAAAAATGGAATACCGGTCGAGATCCTGGCTGAACCTGTTCCATCAAGGTTCAACTCCATGCTTATACTGGTTTCAGTTGTGTCTCTTTTTATCTTTTTCAAGCGTTTCATAATAATATCACCCTGAATATAACATCCTGTTTTTACAGATTCGAATTATCCGCATTTTCTGTTTCTCGTATAACGACACGCATTGTAAAGTCAAGCCCGAGTTTCTATTCGTCCTTGTACGGACAGGCCAAACGTATTAAATCAATATCTTAAAATCCAATTGCGCCATTTAAATACTTGTGCTATTAGGTGACAGCCTTTGCCATGGCCCGGGAAAGTGGTACCCAACGTTTCCCAAGCGATGGGAAAGACGAAACCAGAACATATCCGAGACTGTATGGCCATTCGATTCTGCCGGATCTGTGGAACCGGTTTCGAATCTTCAGATCTTCAGCATTTTCGGAAAAAACAGGATGAGGTGAAAAATGAGAATGATATCGGCAATTATGCTGTTCCTACTATGCACTGCTTCCGTGAATGCCCAGCCGCCGGCCAAAGTTGTCGTTGCAAAAGTCACAGAAGAAGAGGTCTCTAAAACAAACCAGCTTCTGGGGATTCTTGAATTTGACAAACGCTCGGGAATCTCGCCTGAGATTGCAGGACTGATCAAAAAACTGTCTTTTTCTGAAGGGATGAAGGTTAAAAAAGGTGATGTTCTGGCGAGCCTGAACACGGACTTTATCCAAAAAAGCATTGCCATTCGGACCAAGGAAGCTGAAGAAGTTCTCATTCGAATTCAGAATGCCCGTAAAAACTTGAACCGCTACGAAAAACTTTTTAAAGAAGCGGCTGCTTCGGAAAAAGCTTATGAAGATCTTGCAGATCAGCTAAGGGAATATGAGAAAAGGCACGAGATAATTCAACTGAACATTGAAAAACTTCAGATCGAACTAAAAAAATTCAATATTCGAGCCCCCTTCGACGGCCTGATTCTGGAAAAATATAAATATGAAGGAGAGTGGATATCTCCCGGCAATGCCATCTGCCTGCTCGGGTCTACAAAGGATATCGTTGTCAACGTAGCAGTAGCGGAAGACCTTGTAAAATACATTATTCCCGGAAACTACCTCTATCTTCGCATCCATGCACTGGATAAAGAATTTAAAGGACACGTCCGTAAACTGGTCCCGATGGCTGACCTTGCGACAAAAACTTTTCAGGTGAAAATCAACATTCCGTACTTTGAATCCGCCATTCAAAACATGTCTGCCACGGTCCATGTACCGGTAAGCCATAAAATGAAATTAAGAATGATCAAACGGGACGCCCTGATCAAACATCAGGGAAAGGATTTCGTATACACGGTAAAAGATGGGAAAGCCACTATTCTGCCGGTCAATATTGTCGTCTTTTCCGGTGAATATGTCGGGGTCGACAATCCATATGTAGTTTCGGGCATGCCGGTGGTCATTGACGGCAATGATCGTCTTAGACCGGATCAAGCAGTAGAAATTGTTGAAAAGGGTTAAAAGTGGTGTTTAAACCCCTGAAAACAGGATTTTTGAAATCTAAACAATAAAACACGTTTCCACCGGAATAGAGGCCTTTAGACTTTATGGATTTAATAAAATTTTCTATCAGTAAACCGGTAAGTGTAGCCGTAGGTGTAATTCTTATTGTACTGTTCGGTCTGATCGGCATCAATCGTTTGCCGATTCAGCTCACACCGGATGTTGAGCAGCCTCAGATCACCGTTTCAACCATATGGCAGGGGGCAACTCCATATGAAGTTGAGAAAGACATCGTTGAAGAACAGGAAGCGGTTTTAAAGGGTATTCAAAAACTCACCCTTCTGGAAAGCTCCAGTTACAACAGCCGGGCTGAAATCACGCTTACATTTGAAACAGATACCGATATCAATTCAGCACTGCTGCGTGTTTCCAACAAGCTCAATGAAGTGACAAGCTACCCGGATAACGTGCAAAAACCGGTTATTGATGCTTCCGGCGCCCAAAGCTCCCCTGTAATCTGGATGGTGCTGAAAACCAAGGAAGGGGACCCTGATCTGGTGGATACTTACCGGACACTATTTGAAAATGATATCAGGCAATACCTTGAACGGGTTCAGGGTGTTGGATCACTTTTCGTGTTCGGAGGATCTGAAAAGCAGCTGGAAGTTATTGTCTCTCCCAGGGAACTGGCAAAGTACAATCTGACTTTTGCCGAGACCGTTGATCGACTGGCCACTTCCAATATAAACGTTTCAGCCGGTGTAATGGGCCTTAAGAAAAAAAACTATCGGGTGCGAACCGTCAGCCAATACCAGGAAATTGCAGATCCTATGGATGTGGTTTTAAGGGATGACGGCATTCGCCGGGTATATTTGAAAGATGTGGCAACTTCACGCCTGGGATATGCCCCCAAAGACGTTGCGGTTATGCATAACGGATCTTCGATGATCGTGGTCGGTGTTCGAAAGGAAAAGGGAGCCAATGTAATCGAACTGACCAAACGCATGAAAGAAGTGGTTGGAAAATTAAACACCACCATACTCAAAGACAATAATCTCTATTTTGAAATTGTATATGAACAGACCCCTTATATTAAAAATGCGATAAACCTGGTCCAAAGAAACGTAATTATAGGCAGTATTCTGGCAGTTTGTGTGCTGCTGATTTTTCTGCGCAGCATCAGTTCAACCCTTACGGTGACCATCGCAATACCCATATCTGTTATCGGAACCTTCATTTTCATGTGGATTTTCCAGCGAAGCCTGAATGTCGTCAGCCTTGCGGGTATTTCATTTGCAGTGGGCATGCTGGTGGACAATGCAATTGTGGTGCTGGAAAATATCGACCGCCATCGGAATATGGGAAAGGGACCTTTGCAATGCGCTTACGAAGGTACCAAAGAAGTCTGGGGAGCGGTTCTTGCATCTACAACCACCACAGTAGCCGTTTTCCTGCCGATAATTTTCATGCAGGAAGAGTCCGGACAGCTCTTCAAGGATATCGCCATTGCGATTACATTCGCCATCCTTATCAGCCTGATCGTTTCGGTATCTGTAATCCCGACGCTTGCCAACCTGCTGTTCAGGCTTTCCAAAAGAAAGGAAAAACGATCAAGCTCGATAGCGGAACTCGGAAACAAACTTTCAAACCTGATCATGGCGGTCTCCCGTTTCACACTTAAAAATACAGTTACACGCCTGACCACCATTATCGGTCTGACCGCAATCGCCCTCATAACAGCCTTTCTACTCGTTCCCAAGGCCGAATACCTGCCCCTGGGAAACCGGAATCTGATCCTCAACATCATGATACCACCTCCCGGATATTCCCTTGAAAAACGAAAGGAGATTGGCCAGTTTATTTTTAAGGTGTCCAAGCCCTATTTTGAAGAGGATTACAAAGACGGAATTCCAAAAATTAAAAATATGTTCTTTGTTTCCGCAGACCGTATCACGCTGTTCGGAGCAATCAGTACCCATGAAACCGAAGCGCCCAAAATGATGCCTCTTTTCAACCGGATTATAAACTCCATTCCCGGTGTGTTCGGCATCAGCATGCAGGCGGGTATTTTTCAAAACAATATCGGCCGGGGGCGTACAGTGGATGTGAACATTTCAGGCGAAAACATTGACCGATTAATCGAGGTTTCCAGAATGCTGTTCGGAATCATTAAGCAAAAAATGCCCGGGGCTCAGGTCAGACCGGTTCCCTCCCTGGAGAACTCATATCCGGAAGCAAACTTTTTTCCGGATCGTGCCAAACTGCTTGCCAATCAGATCTCAGAAGAAGAGCTGGGAATGATAATTGATATTATTATGGACGGCCGAAAGGTTGGAGAATTCAAACCCGAGCAGGCCAAAAAAATTGACCTGATTTTGAGAAGCGATGAAACCCAAATTCAAACCCCGGAAGATATCGCTGAAAGCATGATCGCCACACGATTTGGAAAACTTGTGCGAATCAAGGATGTCGCGCAGCTTCAATATGGTCAGGGAATGATGCAGGTGGACCACCTGGAACGGAAAAGAAATATAAAGCTGGAGGTAACGCCGGCAAGCGACATGCCCCTTCAAATGGCAATGGAAACCGTTGAAAAAGATATTATCGAGTCTCTTAGAAGCGACGGCAAGCTGGACAATGTATATGTAACTATAGGGGGTAATGCCGATAAATTATCGACAGCCCTCAACGCGACCATGTGGAACCTGATCATGGCAGCCCTTATCGTATACCTTCTGATGTCCGCACTTTTTGAAAACTTCTTCTATCCCTTTTTTATTATGTTTTCCGTCCCCCTTGCTGCTGCCGGAGGACTGATCGGGCTCAGACTGGTGGATACCTTTGTCGCCCCCCAGTCTTTTGATATTGTGACCATGCTCGGATTCATCATTCTGGTGGGTACGGTTGTCAATAACGCCATCCTGATTGTGCATCAGGCGCTTAATAATGTGCGATACAACAATATGGTGGGAATTGATGCCGTGGTTGAATCGGTTAAAACCCGTATCCGGCCCATTTTTATGAGTACCACAACAAGTTTGTTCGGTATGCTTCCGCTTGTGCTGTCCACAGGAGCAGGAAGTGAACTTTACAGAGGGCTTGGCAGTGTCCTATTGGGTGGTCTGGCGGTTTCAACCATCTTTACGGTAT
The DNA here is from genome assembly GCA_030145525.1 of Desulfobacterales bacterium. Lineage (GTDB taxonomy): Bacteria > Desulfobacterota > Desulfobacteria > Desulfobacterales > SURF-7 > JAQYVL01. The sequence goes on along the minus strand of JAQYVL010000098.1, from coordinate 2,505 downwards.
TCCTGATTCCGGCCCTTCTTTCCTTTTTCATCAAATTTGAGCGGAGCAGAAATCAAGATGCATAGCATTAGACATATCAAAAAATTAGGTTCTCCGGGATTGGCTTTGATAATCGTACTTTGGTTTACAAATATGACCTGGGCCATATCGCTTTCAGAGCTTCAGGATATCGGCGTCACGAACAGGAAAGTGATTGAGAAACATCGTCTGGCGATTCAAAAGGCGGAGCAGAATCTAAAAATCAGCCGCAGTCCATTCTGGCCAAGCCTGGATGTCAGATACACTGCAAACGCTCTGGATGAAGATACCATCTTAGAAAAAAGTCAGAACAGTGAACTCGTTGGCAGCCTGTCTTATAACCTGTTTTCAGGATTCAGGGACCGCTATAGCAACTTGAGTTTTGATTCATTAAAAACCGCCAGGGAATTTGAGCTTCAGAACAGTATCCAAACCATTCGATTCAAGATTGCCATTCGCTACCTGGAAATTTTCAAAGCACAAAACAGTCTGAAAGTTTCTCAGGACGAGGTAGCCCTGCTGCAAAAAAGGCATCGGGATTCTGAAAGCCGATATAGTGTAGGATTAATTAAAAAAAATGATCTTTTAACTTTGAAAGTTCAGCTGGATGATTCGGTACAGAAAATGAAAAGAGCAGAGGCCGCACTTCAAAAAAGTATCAATTATTTAGAGTTTGAAACTGAATCAAAGATCTCAGGCGATGATTTACACTTCGATGAACTGAGCAACCTTCCCGAAGTAAAGGATGAAGCTTACTACCTGAAAGCACAGGAAAATGACAGAAGTGAAATAAAAGCGTTGGAGTCAATCCGAACTTCACAGGCATATGGCGTGCAATCTCTGAATTCTGCATACTATCCGGCCGTAGATATTTTGGCCAGTCATACAAAATATGGGGAAGATTATATTTTCGGTTTAGAGGAAAATGGGGAAGATGAAACACGGCTTCAGTTGAATCTAACACTCAACCTTTTCAACGGTCTCAAAAATAATGCTCAAATCCGTAGGGCAAAAGTGGAAGCCAACATTATCTCAAGTGACCTCCACGAACTGAAAAAGAATCTTGCAACGGAATTAAAAAATTCGCTCATGGATTTTCAGGTAGCTAGTAAAAACCTGGAGGTTGCCGAGAGCAGCGTATCTCAGGCGGAAGAAAACTTGCGGGTCACCGATGCCGCTTTCAAAGAAGGAGTCGAAACCGCAACCGAAGTTCTGATAGCGGTCGCAGGCTTGTCCAGGGCCAAAAACAATGTCATCCTCGCCAGAGCTGAAGTATTTTACTATTATTACAGGTTGATGTGGCTGACGGAAAAGCTTTAAACCTGCAAAAAATAACCCACATCCTCCACCTAAGCCCTTGATAACCGATGGATTTTATTTGAGGCCAAGGAAGTTCTTATAGGGTGGAGAACTTGCGCATTTAATTGATTCAAGAGGATGGTATAGGTGATAAGTTTACAGCATCACCTTGAGTACCTGCTCAATCTGCTCGACGGTCATGTACCCTTTATCTCTTAATATCGAACCGATCAGCCTGTGAATCCCGTCATTTACATTCTCTTTGACCTGAACTGTCAGCGCCTCGATCAACTGCTCTGATGTAATAAACCCCAGCTTTATCGCTGTCGTGCCAAAACGATTGTCAAGATCTTTTATCGTCATAACAACCACCTCCGATCTAAATTATGACCCAACTTTGATTTGCTGATCTAAGGGTTCATGCAAATTTAAACATACGGAATAAACAAGAGTTTTGTAACACCCAAGGTCCCTATTTTCAGATAGTACCTCATTTATTTCTTGCAAAAGTATGCTGCAATGTCATATGAATTTTGATTCTGAAAATGTATGCGGAGAAATTTCAGAAACTGCCCATATTCTGCCTTTCCAATAATCAGGTTCAATGTGGATAACGCTTGTGGACAAGACGGATTTGGGGGAAAGTTTATAAGATTACTAAAATAATATCGGTAGGCTAAAACAGAATTGGTGGGATGAGGGGGATCGAATAGTTAAATTAACTATTTTATATAATTACATATAATATTTTAATAATTTAAATATACCCCTAAATATACCCCCACATTTCGAATGTTATAGGTTTTTTTCCTTTGTCCTTGATTCGTTTGTTCCGGCTTACTGGTCGCGCCCCATGCGGGCGCGTGGATTGAAACTGCAAAGATATAAGATCAGAGATCATCTTCTGAGTCGCGCCCCATAATGACAGATTGTTTTTATGTGTAAAGTGGATGATTGACAAATCATAAGTTAAGATCTATCGAATAAATTTGAGATCTCCAATAGAAATCTATTATTTTTATTAAAATCGCTCGGACAGCCTGAATTTAGTGACTTCAAAGATATATACCCAGTTTTAAGGAAGGCGTTTTTTCTGTTGATATGAAGGGAAATCTCAACCAAATGTGCAGTGTGTATTGATTGACGAAGATGCATTTTATAAAAAAGAAAAGGCAGGACCCGTAATTG
>JAQYVL010000097.1 GCA_030145525.1 Desulfobacterales bacterium | reverse complement strand
GTGCAGCATGCTTCGTTTGGAACAAATAAAAAAAAATATCAGCTTGTTAAATGAAATCGACTGGGATATGACTCCTGAAGAGGCTGTGAGGCTTTACTTGGAATGGGGGAACAACTGGGCAAGAGGAAATTATGTAATCAGATCAAAAAATGATGTTTCCCACTATTTTGTTGTAGATACATGGGGCGACGTGCCGAAGATTTACCTGATCCGAAGAAATTCAGAAGACTCACAGGAGCTTGCTGAAATAGAGATGCCGGATGATCTGAAAAAACGCTTTCTGAAATCCGTCGGCCACCATAAGGGTGTATATTCAATAGAGGGCGAAGTAAAAACATGGTTAAAAAATCAGCTTAATGACGCATAAAATAGAGAATCCGTTTTTCATAGACGAAACCCTTTGAAACAAATAAAATGTCCGGAAATAGTTTTACGAAGCGAGTACGAATCAGTGCACCGGCAGAGGAAGTTTTCAAGTGGCATGCCAGACCTGGTGCGATAGAAAGGTTGAGCCCGCCCTGGGATCCCCTCAAAATTTTAATCCCATCCAAAGGGATACAGAAAGGGGAGGAAGTTCTACTGGAAATGAAAGCCGGCCCCTTTCCTTTTAAATGGCTTGCGAGACATACCGATTATCAGGAGAACAAATTTTTTCAGGATCGACAGATTAAAGGACCCTTCAGGAAATGGATTCACTCCCACAGGTTTGAACCTGACGGTGAAGATGCTTGTCTGCTGGAAGATCACATAGAGTACAAACTTCCATTTCATTTTATTTCAGGATTTCCGTCAAAAAAAATTATTCAAAAAAAGCTGGAACGAATTTTTACATACAGGCATCAAATCACCCAAAGAGATATCTCTCTCCATCTTAAAAAAAAACCGGACAAACCCATGACAGTCATTGTCACCGGTGCAAGCGGAGTGATCGGGTCAACGCTGGTACCCTTTTTGACAACCGGGGGACATCGTGTTATCCGACTTGTAAGAAACAGCTCAAGCACTTCACAGGATGAGCTGTTTTGGGATCCGTTATCAGGAATACTGCACACTGACAGTATTGAAGAGATCGATGCGGTCATTCATCTGGCAGGAGAAAATATCGGGAGTGGCCGATGGACTCCGGAAAAGAAAAGAAAAATTATCGAAAGCCGTGTGAAAGGCACTGAACTTGTCACAAAAAAGCTGGCATCACTTGAAAGACCGCCTAAAGTAATGATTTGTGCTTCCGCCATCGGTTTTTACGGAAACAGAGGAGATCAGATCTTAACTGAAAACGATGAATCGGGATCAGACTTTATCTCTTCTGTCTGCAGCATCTGGGAAAAAGCTGCTTTTCCGGCTCTGGAGAGGAATATACGAACCGTTTTTTTGAGGATAGGAGTAGTTCTTACGCCTCTTGGAGGAGCACTGAAACGCCTTCTCCTGCCGTTCAAATTATGTGCAGGCGGAAAAATAGGAAACGGAACACAGTATATGAGCTGGATCGATATGGAAGATGTATTGGGTTCAATTTACCATACCCTCACAAATGAATCTATTGATGGACCTGTAAACATTGTAGCGCCGAATCCGGTTACCAACAAAGAATTTACAAAAACACTCGGCAAGGTGGTCGCCCGTCCGACTCCTCTTACGATTCCCTCCACAGCAGTCAAACTGGCATTCGGAGAGATGGGAAAAGAGATACTGCTTTCAAGCACAAGAGTAATGCCTGAAAAACTGCTCAAAACTGGCTACCGGTTCAACACGCCATATCTTGACACAGCGATCAGACAAATGCTTGGAAGAGCCTGAAGCTTATAAAACATTACAGAGGAACTATGAATACCGGCCTTAAAACAACTATTATCATTTTAATGACTATTGCTCTTTTATTCGGTTTTCTTCATCTTTTTTTACCCGGTTTTAAATATAACTTTGAAAGACTTCATGTTTTTCTTTTCAATCTTTGCTGCGGCGGAACAATCATTTTATATCATACGGAAAAAGAGAAAAAATTATCCTTCACCGGGCTGATTTTTCTCCTTCTTTCAATTTCATATGCCATTCTGGCATTCACCATGATCTACATCCCTGCAATGATCATCTCGCTTATCCTTGCCGGAATCGTTGAAAAAATAAGAATAAAGCGTTTTTCTGCTTTCCCGGTTGCCTTTTTCAGAAAAACCGACACTTCCGAAAAATTTCATCAGGCTTCACTTTTATGCCTCTCCACAGGACTTGTTATTTCCTGTCTGGTCATTCTGAACAATGAATATCTTGAAATCATCTCTATGCCAAAGCTTAAACTGGATACATTTTTCCTTGGCTTTTCCTTCCCGGTATCCCTGATAACGATGTCCCTTATTTTTTCTCTAATGGAAAAAAATAACGCCAGACAAGTTCTCTGTATGAAGGAAATCGGATTCTGGAATGTAAACTTGGGTGTGATTGTTTTTTTTCTATTTATAATTTTTGAAAAGCTCTTACCTCAAGTTTTTGTTACGGGTATTCTGTTTCTAACAGTAATCATGATTTTCATGCTTTACAGAAAAATCGGCAGAAGGCTGCAGCAGAAAAATTTTCTGACATCCGGCATGACTTTTCTCCTCGTAACAGCCGTTACAGGGATACTCTACATTCTTTTTCAATTCACATCGGATTACAGTCCGGACAAATACAGATGGCTTTTAAAGGTTCATGCATTTGCAGCTCTTTATGGCTGGAATCTTTGCGGGCTGTCGATCATTTGCAGGTATGATGACTTTCCTATTCGGCTTCATTCAAAAGGCATCATCCTTATGCACTGGGTTACGGTTATGGCTCTAGCCCCTCTTGGTATTTATTATCGACCGTTTGCCGTACTTGCAGCAATCAGCTACGTCTGTGTCCTCTTTATTATACTTTTCAGCAAAGGAAACAATATTCAGCCTGAGTTCTAAGAACTGGTAACCATTTGCTTTTATAGCTATTGCCACAATAATTTTCCGATTCATGCTTTGTCTCAGCGATCAAATGGTCTTTGAGTGAAGTCTATTGCAGCCATTTGGGAAGTGTTCTTCATGAAGCGAAGCGCAAAATTTGAAACTGTCTTAGGGAGCCTGCGAGCGAGTTTTTCAAATTTGGCGAAGCAAATGATAGAACATTCCAAATGCTGCAATCAACGAACGAGGAGGCCCTTGATCGCTGCTCAATCGGAATGTATTTATGACAAACACTATAATTTTGAAATTTTAACAGAAATAAGCCGGGCTAAAGGCCTTCCGGCAAAGTTTCGGGATTTTCATTTAAAAAACGATACAATGTCGCTCTACCCACTCCGAGACTCCTTGCAGCTTTTGCCTTGTTTCCGCCTGCCCTTTCTATGGCCGTCCTTACAGTCTCAGCAGTGAGTTTTTTTGAGGGGCCGCGTTTACTTTTGAGATCCGAATTATGCTGAAGCTCTATTGGAAGGTCTTCGGGCAGAATGGTATTGCTTTTACATTTTATCACTGCAAACTGAATCACATTTTCAACTTCTCTGACATTTCCAGGCCAGTTGTGATCCATCATTATTGACATTGCCTCATCTGATATGGATATCGATCTTTTGTTGTATCTTTCTTCTATCTGATCCAAAAAGCGCCGCGAAAGGAGAGGGATATCGTTTTTTCTTTCACGAAGCGGCGGTATATGTATCGGTATGACATTGAGACGATAGAAGAGGTCCTCTCGAAAAGTTTTCTTTAAAACTTCCTTTTTTAGATCCTTGTTTGCCGCGCTGATTACACGTGCGTCGATAAATATTGCGCCTTCACTTCCTACTTTTTCAAGCATTCCGTGCTGCAAAAAACGCAACAGTTTGACCTGAACATGCTTGGGGAGGTCCGCAACCTCATCCAAAAAAATAGTTCCGCCCTGAGCCATTTCAAAACGTCCTTTCTTATCACGGACAGCCCCGGAGAATGAACCTTTAACGTGCCCGAAAAGCTCACTCTCAATAAGCCCTTCAGGCAGGGCTCCACAGTTTATGGGAACAAAGGATGCCCCGCTTCTTTTGCTTTCATCGTGAATGGCACTTGCGACCAACTCTTTACCGGTCCCTGTTTCACCATAAATATGAACCGGTGAATCATATGGGGCTACATCGATTATTTGCTGAAAGACATCAAGCATTTTGTTGTTGCGGCCAACAATATTGCCGAAGGCTGTGACTTCCTTTACCTTCATTCTGAGTTCATAGAGGGTTGAAACATCTTTGAAAGACGCAAGTATCCCGAAATCATTGTTGTTCTCATCTTTCATCATTGTGGCGGACATTTCCACCTTTCGGGATTCACCACCTTTTGTTGTAATGTTTATCGTGTATTCGACATGATTCGTAAAACCGGGTTTATCGCTGCAAAAAGAACACCGACTCCCGCAAAAGGCGCCCCCAAGTGCTTCATGGCAGTCTCTGCCAATCACTTCTTCCCTCTTATAACCAGTAATATTTTCAGCCATCTTGTTGAAATAAAAAATTTGTCGCTCAAGATCATGCGCAATAATTCCATCATGCAGGTTATCCAGAATGCGCTCCAAATTTTTCCGGTTTGTAAATATCTTGTTTAATGACGTATCATTCATGATATTTTTTCAGCAGGTTAAGATACTTTCTGACTCATTGACACTTTGTTAAGAAGTCAGAGTTATATCGCAAATCCATTATATGTCAAGTTTGAGCTTTGTATTCCAAATTCTGTTTGAAGAAAACTTCAATGTCCATATCCTTCCTTATGCCCAGCCTTGTCAGAGAAAAATCATATTTGACAGGGTCGTGAGGAGCAATCTTTCTGAACCCCTCTGTAATCTCAACAGCCGTAGTCATGTTTGCCTGCCTGCGTTTTGTAAAACCAAGCAAATACCCGATTTTATGCATATGTGTATCAAGAGGGACTATCAAATGTAATATCGGAATCCCTTTCCAGCCACCTGGATCCACTCTGTCCTCTCTCACCATCCATCTCAGGAACAGATTCATCCGTTTGCAGGCACTTCCTTTTTGAGGCAGGGGGACAAGGTGCCCCGGACTTTTTTTTGTTTTTGTTATCTGTTCCGCAAAGAATATCATAGCAGGGATTATGCTGTCATCACCTTTTGAAATACCTTTTATAAAGCATTCATTGAGAGAGCCATACTGTTCGATTGTCTTTTTTAGACCAAAAAGAAAACCCGCGAGATTCTCTCCTGTGGCGAACCGGTGCTTGAATCCTGAGAATTGTTCGAAAAGCTCTTTATAGGATATGTTTTTTAGAAAAGAAAATGGTGATCCTCCCATTTTATCGAGTACAATTGAGACGCTCTTTAGAATCTGGGCCACCCTGCCGTAAGCCAACGAAGATGCAATGAGCCCTGCAATCTCCCGGTCTCTTATCTCATTGTAATTGTAAAGAAATTCCAAAGGATCCGGGTGCACATATCTCCGCCTGTTATTCTCTTTATACAAATTCTCAAGTATAATTCTTTTTTGTTTTAATTTCATTTTCACCTTACGGATCAGGACTAAAAACCGAATCTCCCGGCCGTAAATTTTTTACTTCAACAATTATATAGATCCGTTTTGACAGATCAGCCGTATTTCCATAATAAAAAGAGGGGTATAATACAGCATACAGCCGGTGTCCGGCATTTCAAAAAAAAATCAACCCAAGGCCTTTTTAAGCCCTGATTTAATAATCATCTATAGATCCTGGTGTCCAGCATATTTTTCATACCTTTTCGGGTATAAGCAAAGGCAAGGCGATTCAATTATTTATGAAGTTGTTGACGATGGATGCGGAATGGATTACGAAATACAGAATAAATTTCATCTATAAACATAGTTTGCCAAATATTAGTTAACGGGTATCCATTTTTCAATGTCTGGTCAGAAACGACTCATACTCTTTCTTGGCGATGGAGAAAACAATCTTCATCTCATGGCCGAAAGCTTCGCTCGTAAAATGAGCAGTGATCCCATTGATTTTATCAGTGCATCCATGACGCCTCCAAAGTTGAACAGCACGACAAAAAAAGTAATGCTGCAGTCGAATATTGACATGTCCGATATTCAGCTTCGCTCACTTCTCGACGTGGAACCCTTCATGTTTGATCTGATCATCACTCTGGGAAATTTTGACCAGAACTGCCGCCCCACACTTCCGGGTATGCCTCCCCATATACACTGGGATGTGCCTGATCCGCCCCGGGGAACAGATAAAGATTCCATGCAAAATGAATTGAGAAAAGCCCGTGATAAAATTAAAAATAACCTCGAAATTCTTTTTTCCGCGGGATTTCTGCACGCTCTCTTTGTAACCAGACTCAATCTCGAGGTTATTCTGGACAATCTCCTGGATGGCGTGATGGCTCATACAACAAGCAGAAGAATCTTTTTTTTCAACAAAGCAGCCGAAAATATTACCGGACACAAAAGAAAAAATATTCTTGGCAAGGATTGCCACGAAGTATTTCCGGGAAGATTTTGCGGTGGGGTCTGTGAATTCTGTACGGCCGTCAATGGCAACCGGGAAAAAAAGATACTGAAGAAGGAGATTACCTTCATAAGACCTGATGGGAGACAGCGCCTGCTTAAGATGTCAATTATGCCTCTCACTGGAGATACAGGCCAGGGAGTGGGCGATCTTCTCTCTTTCAAAGATGATACGGAGTTGGATCTTCTTAAACGAAGACTTAAACATCATCATTCACTGGGAAGACTTGTAGGAAAAGATCCTAAAACCCTTGAAGTGTTTGAACAGATAAAGGAGGTAAGCCCGGTTCTTGCCCCGGTCCTTATAGAGGGTGAAAGCGGTACAGGCAAAGAACTTGTGGCAAATGCAATCCATGATATCGGCCCCCGTTCGGACAAACCTTTTGTAGCAATCAACTGCGGAGCGCTTCCCGAGGGTATACTTGAGAGTGAACTTTTCGGCCATGTCGCGGGTGCTTTTTCAGGGGCTGTTCAGGATCGAAAAGGCAGATTTGAACTGGCGCATGAGGGAACAATTTTTCTGGACGAAGTCAGCGAACTTTCACCTGCAATGCAGGTAAAATTACTCAGGGTTTTACAGGATCAAAAATTTGAACGCGTGGGCGGGGAAAAATCCATACAGGTTAACGTTCGAATAATAAGCGCAACCAACCAGAATCTTATGAAAATGGTAGAAAAGAAAAAGTTCAGAAGAGATTTGTTCTACAGGTTATGCGTAGTCCCTATTAAACTGCCCCCATTAAGAGAAAGGCGCCTCGATATTCCAATGCTCATAGAACACTTCCTTGAGCTTATTTCAACCGAAATCGAAAGGCCCGTTCTTACACCCTCAAATGAAGTGATGGATCTCCTTTCAAGCTATTCCTGGCCCGGAAATGTAAGAGAACTCCATAACGCAATAGAGTATGCTTATGTAAAATGCAGAACCGGTATAATAAAAGAAAAAGATCTTCCTCCTGAAATATTAAATCATTCGAATAAAAAGATATTAAAGCCCGGCCCTTCTCTGAAGCATAAAAAGGAGGACGTAATCATTGCACTTGCCCAGGCTAAGGGAAACAGAAAAGAAACAGCAAAGCTTCTCGGGATCGGCCGGGCAACATTATACCGATATCTGGATCTGTTTGGGCTAAAGGAATCAAAGCAATAATCCGGGTAAATCCTGAAAGATGGACCGATTGAAAAAGAGATGTGGTGAAGCCATACCGCTCACTTAACCAAAAACCATTTTAAACGGGAATAAATTAGAGGATCATCGATCCAAAGAGGATATCCATATGTATGAATTTTTTTCCGGTCCAATGCTGTGGATCGCTTTCTCATTTTTTTTATTCGGCCTTGCGGCAAATATAATTTCCACATTCACTCTCAGCCGTTCAAAAGACAGAATTTTTTATAATCATGCGAACGCCGTATGGGGGATCAAATCCGTTCTGATATGGCTTCTGCCGCTTGGAAGTGTCTCCATGAGGCGCCAGCCATTTTTTACTCTTATCGGTTTCATGTTTCATATTTCACTAATTACCGTCCCCCTTTTTCTGAATGCCCACAATATTCTTTGGGATGAAAATTTCGGGATAAGTCTCTGGTCAATTCCGGATTCTATATCTGATATATTAACTATTGCATGTATTCTGTCCGGTATTTTCCTTATGTTGAGAAGGGCTGTTAAACGGGAAGTTCGAATTCTTACGGAAAAGAGGGATTACGCTCTTATTATAATTACCCTGCTTCCGTTTATCACGGGATTTCTTGCCTACCGCCAGTGGGGTGATTACGAAACCATACTGCTCCTTCATATAGTAACCGCAGAAATTCTTTTGATCATCATCCCTTTTACAAAACTATCCCACATGATTTTTTTCTTTTTTACACGCCTTTTTATCGGCTTTGAGATGGGGGGAAGAAGAGGAACAAAGACATGGTAAATCAAAATATTATGAATATGAAGGCAGGGAATTAAGGGAAATATGAAAGAAAACGAAAAAACAATAAACGCATCAGGAAAAACTGACATTGAAAGAATCCGCCACATTCTGTCGGAAAACAACGGCTCGCTGATGCGAACCTGGCTGTCTATATGCTCGCGATGCGGGCTGTGCGCCGAAAGCTGCTTTTATTATCTTGCCGAAAAAGATCCAAAACTGAGCCCGGCATACAAGCTGAAAGCAACCCTGGGAGAGATGTATCGGCAAAAAGGGAATGTTGATCATGAATTCCTGAAACACTGTTATGAAATTCTCTGGTTTAAATGTACCATGTGTAAGCGCTGTTCACTCTTCTGCCCTTTTGGAATCGACATTGCAGCAATGATGGCAGTTGCCAGAAATGTCTGCTGCTCCCAGGGTGTAACGCCGAACGAACTCTTAGAATTTACCGAAAACTGCCGAAAGTCAGGAAACCATATGGGACTTCCTCCGGAAGAGATCGTTGATGTATGCCAATGGCTGGAGGAGGAGATCGAGGATGAGATAAAAGGTGTCACAATCCCGATTGACAAACCAGATGTAAAATATATGTATACCATCAATCCGCGAGAGGTCGTATTTTATCCGAATGATATTTTAGATGCTGCGGTTATATTTTCCATTGCGGAAGAAAGCTGGACCATACCCTCATTTGGGTGGGACTGTACAAATCTTCCCATGTTTGCCGGAGAAAGAGATGCTGCCGCGCAGGCAGTCAAAAATGTCTATAACCAGGCAATCAAAATTGGAGCTGAAAAAATTCTGATTACGGAGTGCGGCCATGCTTACCGTTCTCTTGCCTTTGAAGGCCCTTATATGGCCGGATATCCGGAAGGGAAGCCGCCTGTCGAGGTTGTCCATTATGTCGAGCTTATCCATGAATACCTTGTCAACGGCATTATCTCTGTTGACCCTGCCAAAAAATTTAAAGAGCCGGTGACCTATCAGGATCCCTGTAATGTCGGAAGAAACGGAGGCTTCTGGAAGGAACCTCGAAAAATCATGGAATATATTGCTCACGATTTCAGGGACATGATTCCTTCCGGCGAATACAATCACTGCTGTGGCGGCGGCGGCGGAATTATGCCCATGGGCCCGAACTACAAACCGGGCAGGATGGAAGCCGGAAAGATTAAAGCAAGACAGATAAAGGAAACAGGAGCAAAAATCGTTATTTCACCCTGTCATAACTGCTATGATCAGATTAGTGATCTTGGAGAAAAATATAATCTCGGGATCGAGGTGCTTTCTATCAAGGAGGCTTTGCGTAAAATGCTGGTGATACCTGAAAAATTCAAACCGGTATCACTTTCCCCGTAATTCTTCAAAAGGAGTTCTGCATGAAGCGGGCATTCAAACTGCTGATAATGATCGTATTATTTTTTTTGATTTCTGCGCCGGTCTTCTCCCAGGAAGACCATATACAATTGAAGAGCGGTGAATTGGGTGAGCACAAAAGACCTCTTGTTCTCTTTCCGCACAAAAATCATGAGGATCTCATTGACTGCCGGAGATGCCACCATGAATATGATGATTTTAAAACAAACGATGGAGGAGAGGGCAGAAAGTGCTCTGAATGCCATTCAACTAACAACGACTCAAATCAGATCCACCTTTTAAAAGCGTTTCACCTTCAGTGCAAAGGCTGCCATAAAAGAATTAATAACAGCCGGGACCAAAAACTGCCGGTTATGTGCGGTCAGTGCCACAAGAATACCGCAGTTCAAGCGACCGTTTCCCAGTTGCCCTTTGTGTCTCGTGTCTCATATTGGTCTCAAAATATCAACCTTATACACGTCTCAAAATAAAATAATTAAAATATAACTTAAAAAACAATATGCTATATTTTATTTAATTGTTTGGTCTTAAATCATCTTTAAAATGTCATCTCGAGACATTAAACTCTTCCCCGCCCTTAGAATGTAATAATCCCTTGTAATTTAAATAAAAATTATTTTATTATAACATATTACACAATGGCACGTTTTTTGTATATTACAACCCTCTTTCAGAATTGTCTCAATTTAACAGGACTAATATAATGAATAAATATTTATCTGACAACCCCGGCGACAGAAATCTGAAAAAAATAATAGACCTCTGCTACGAAATGCTTGAACTTGCTGACCATGGTGATAAATTACGGATTGATGACGGATGCGGTGTCGTATACGGAACTTTGCGTGATGCTGCCTATAAGGTAAGGCGGCTTGCTGAGAAAGAGATCGCTTTACACAAACAGAATAAAAAAACATCGCTTCGCTAAAAGGAAAATAAAATATGGTTTCGGATCTTTTAACAAATAGTTTAAGCCGGAATTTTCCGGTAATAAAAATAAAATAAGGGGGGGAGAGAAGAATGGGGGCACTTATCTATCTAAGCGTATATCTGGCGATAATTATTTTTATCTTTTTTGTCGTTAAACGGATCGTCAGCTATATCAGTAATCCAATTCACGTCAGATGGGAGCTTTACCCTGTTGCCCATGAAGGGAAAAGAGCTTCATACGGCGGCAGCTACCTTGAAGATGTAGAATGGTGGAATAAACCCAGAGAAAAATCAAGAATCGGGGAATTGAAAGTAATGATCCCTGAAATACTATTTCTCAAGGCTGTCTGGGAACACAACAGATCCTTATGGTATGTGACGTTTCCTTTCCATTTTGGACTTTATCTAATTGTGGCATTTATCGGCCTTCTTGGAATAGGAGCCGTAGCCGAGCTTGCAGGGACAAGCATAGGCTCCAACGGCCCGATTCCTTCTGTCATCGCGGCGCTGACAAACCTTTTGGGACCGCTCGGATTTATACTGGTTATTACGGGCTCAATCGGCCTCATTTACAAAAGGATAACCGACCCTGGTCTTCGAAATTATGCGACACCCGAACATTTTTTCAACCTGGGGCTTTTTATCGTCACAATGGGCTGCGCAGCCCTTGCATGGCTGTTTGCAGACCCGGATTTTGACATGGCCCGCACATTTTTTGTCAACCTAATCAGCTTTAACATGGAAAAAATAGAAAGCCCTGTTTTCGTAGTTCAGGTGATTCTGGCTGCTTTTACTGTTGCATATATACCTATGACTCACAT
>JAQYVL010000096.1 GCA_030145525.1 Desulfobacterales bacterium | reverse complement strand
TCTCCAGCCATTATCTGATGAAACCAAAAAAAATTTTGATGGCAAAGAAAAAAGTTCAAGTTCAAGGCGCGCAAGTCCCGAGGAGTGAGGCGTAGTTAGCCTACTCCGCAGGGACGAGGGATGAAGCGCAACACAGAAATTGGGCTTTTTGCGAAGCTATCAAAGTTGACCCGCCTGTTTCAATGCCAGAACAACAATTTTTTGCATAAGACGTTCCTGATTATTTGCGGGCTTCTCCAACTGCATCCTTTCCAGATACGGTTTTGCCGATTCCGGGATGGAAGATACCATCTGGGTCATAATCCCAGATAACAAAGCCATTTTACTATCCGCGGCTTTTTCTTTAAATTCTCTTAGCGATTTTCCGATAACAATTTCCTCATCCGTAAATGCGGTACCAAACGGAAAAACCGGAAAAAAGCCCTTTTCCTTATAACCTTCGATCACACTCTCTAAACGTTCCGGATAGTTATTTCGGAACTGATCCGGAATCCGGTAATTCTCCGGAATCTTTTTTGATTGCTTGGCACGCTGTAAAAGCTCTTCCTGGAAGCGTGAATCCGCAACATTCAAAAGATTTGCGATGACCGTCTTATCGTTTTTTCCCCGTAAATCCGCAATCCCATACTCGGTAACAATAATATCCCGTAAATGCCGCGGAACCGTTGTGTGTCCATAGTTGAAAACAACATTTGAACTGACATCTTTTCCCTTGGCACGGGTGCTTCGGATCATTAAAGCACCTCGCGCATCCTCAAGGGCATGGGCCTGTGCTACAAAGTTATACTGCCCCCCGACACCACTAACCACTCGAAGATCTTCAAGTCCATCGGAGACAACCGCACCCGAAAGCATCACCATTAATCCGGCATTGATAAAACGGGCATCTTTTCTCTGAAGAACCTTTAATTCTTCACTTGAATACGGATTATTCCCATACAATTGGTTGGTATTGAGAACGCTTGTCATGTTAATCTGCATGCGCTCTTCTTCGCTCATATTGTTCAGCACATCATAAAAATCAGGTGGTCCCAGGAAGAAACCGGCATGCATCCAGAACCCTTCCTTCAACTCTGTTCCAAGACAGGACTCAAATAACCGGTCTTTGCTGTTATCATCCCTCAAGTCCGGGACAAAACTCTCTTTCCCATTGACAATCATGCCGTTCTCATATGTCAGCTCCTGTTTTAAAATCCCGTATTCCTGAAGAAAATGAAAGTCTTTCCGGGTCAGTTTCGCGTGGATAGCAGACTGCCCCGCAAGAAGCTCAACCACTTCCGGAGTCACCTTCTGTCTCACCTTTATCCTGCCTTCGTTTACAAGCCGCTGAAGGGGTATGTTATCATAGACTTTCCTTTTCATAATACCGGCTTTATACAAATGCAAAAAAGCATCAACCAGCATTTCCGTGGATCCATATAATCCTTTTTCAAAAACAGTAGTTCCGCCTACCCCGTAAACAACATCACCATATTTTTCAATAATACCAATATCTTGTATTATATTGCTGTAAACTTCATTCTGCTGATGGCGCACCTGAAGCCCGTAAGCAATTGCATCTCCCAGTGAACCGATGCCGATTTGCAGCGTCCCGCCGTCTTTTATCAACGTGCTGGCATGCAATCCAATAACATAGTCAGTAGTATTCACAGATTCACGGGGAGCACCGAACAGGGTAAAATGAAAATCAGGCCCTTCCAGTACCGCATCAAACAAATCCGGGTCCACAACCGCATCACCGTACATAAAGGGCAGGTTATTATTGATCTGGCCAATTGCTGCAACCTTACGCCCTTCTTCCCGCTGTTTTCGCAATTCACCAAAGGCATCCAGTGCCGTGTCGGAATTCGAACTCATGCTGAACATGGGCCTTCCATTGATCTCTTTTTTAGCGACCAGCTGACCGCCGACATTCATACCATTATCCCGAACATCCCGGGAAGCATGGGTGTAGTTGGTGCTGGTATAGTTCTGCTGCATATGCTCATTATTTAAAAACCCACCTGCTTTATAAAAAAATTCACTCACTTCCACGTTTGGCGGCAGATCATTTTTTCTCACAGCTGTAATGTAATCCAGGTTGACATAACCTTCCCACACCCTTTTAACCAGGGGTTCCAGAAACCGCCTCTCAAGGTCACTTGACCATGACGGCGGCTCAAGGGACAGCGCAGTCAAAATTTTCAGTTTAATACCTGGATCCTCTTTGGCTTTCTTAAAAATGGCGTTGGCAAAATGGTTCGGTTTACCTAGGCCCAAACACATTCCCAAAATAATATTTTTACCAACTCTATCGATCACAAAATCAACAAGGGCATCAGGATCACTGAAATAAACCGGTCTCTCTTTTCCCATTATTTTCTCCCCTCACGCATGAAAAAAAACCCTATCAATGCGTTGCGATCCTATTAAAAGTTATATTAATATTTTCATCCGCCAACTGAAACCAATTGATTTAATACTAAATTCAATATTTTTAAAATTTGAAACGCTTACTTTAGGTTAATCTGAAAACAGCCTTATGGCTACAAAATTTTTCTTTAAAAGTCAATGGAATACCAGGAAAAAGATCCGGGAAATTCGTAACATATGCATCTATCAAAAACATTAAGAAGCATCTTCCACTGCGAGCAATTCCGTTTCAGTGAATAGATATATTTTAAATCTTGTAATTAAAAAATATTGACATATATGAAATCCCCTTATATAAGTGAGTACTCACTAACTTAAGGATCGTGTAATGCAGCAGCCTAAAAAGAGATTTCCAGCAGAAGAGCGAAAAAAACAGATACTTAAATCTGCTGTTACGGTATTTGCGAAATCGAATTATCGAAGTGCAAAAGTAGTGGATATTGCGGCTGAAGTAGATATTTCAGAAGCGATGGTCTACAAATACTTTCCGACGAAAAAAAGCATCTTTCTGAATATCCTGGAACACATGTCTGCCAGAATTATCACCTTCTGGAAAGAAGAAGTTGAAAAAGAGCCGGATGCTATAAATGCTCTTAAAAAAATGGGCCTGGCCTATTATGAAAGAATGAAAGAACATCCCAATGAGTTGAAAGTTCAATTTCAAGCCATCTCCGAGATCGATGATGAAGATATTGCCAGGCAGCTTCGTCAAGACCATCTGAAATATATCGGATTTATCAATTCCGTCTTAAAAAAAGGGGTACGGCAGGGCATTGTAAAAAAAAATCTGAATACGGAAGAGGTTGCATTCCTTATAAACGGAGGTGGAATTGTTCTGAACATGATGAAATTACTTTCCTTCGACATAACTTCTTTTAAAACGAATCTTGAAGCGCTCATAGATCAATTTATTGAAATGATACGCGCATAATTTTTTTTGTTTTTTTAAGTTAGTGAGAACTCACTTATATTAACCCATAAATACACGGAGGCCCGCCATGCATGATTTTTTATTAACGGATGAGCAGTTGAAGCTTAGAGAGGAGGCAAGGGATTTCGCAAATTGGATTCCAAAAGAGCTGGTCCTTGATATGGATGCAGAGAAAATACAATTCCCCCATGAATTTCTCAAGGAGGCAGGCCGCCGAAATCTTCTGGGGGTTCGATGCCCGGTAAAATATGGCGGCAGAGGACTCGGAGAGGTTGATGAAGGGCTGATCTGCCATGAGGTGGCGAGTGTAAGTCACTCCCTGGGATGTCTCTGGGGTGTTGGAGCCGGTCTGGTCGGTGATGCAATTCTCAATTTCGGAAGCGAAGCTCTAAAACAGGAAATTCTTGTGCCGATCTTAAAAGGGGATCAATATGCAGCCGAATGTTTAACCGAGCCAAGGGGCGGATCTGACTTCTTTGGGGCGACGACAACTGCCAAAAAAGACGGTAGTGATTGGATTATCAATGGCCAAAAGCGATTTATCGTTGGAGCTGAAGGGGCAGACTGGTTTCTGGCATATGCGCTGACAGACCCGGATGCACCGGCACATAAAAAATTAACCGCATTTATGGTGCCTAGAACAAAAGGAGTTGAGTCCAAATATATTTATGGT
Source organism: Desulfobacterales bacterium (assembly GCA_030145525.1). GTDB lineage: Bacteria > Desulfobacterota > Desulfobacteria > Desulfobacterales > SURF-7 > JAQYVL01. The sequence goes on along the minus strand of JAQYVL010000096.1, from coordinate 3,792 downwards.
CTTATGGGGACTCGAGGAGGAGGGGCCGGCCGGGTAATGTTTGATAATGTTCGGGTTCCTGAGCGATATGTGCTGAATGGAGTAAATGATGGTTTTGAAGTTTTTATCCATATGATGATTCCGGAAAGGCTTGGTGCTGCGAATATGGCGATCGGCTGTGCAAGACCGGCCATTGAAATCGCCACCAGATATACATCAAAGCGCAAAGCTTTTGGAACAGAAATAATGAATTTTCAGGCTGTTGGTTTCAAGGTCGCGGATTCCGTCACCCTGTATGATGCCGCGATCTCCTTAGTTCACAATACCGCCCTTGCGATCCAGTCCAAAAAGGTCCACCCAAACCGCATCAGAAGATTGGTATCTGAAGCGAAAAAATTTGCGACGGAAAGCTGCTGGGAAATTGTAAACAACTGCATGCAGGTAATGGGCGGAATCGGATATACCGATGTCTATCCCATCGAAAGAATTATACGGGATATCCGGCTGTCCATGATCTGGGTTGGAACCAATGAAATTATGCAGATGATTATTCAGCATGAGTGGTATAAGGAATATGAAAAGGTGATTTCAAAACAAAGAACCCGCAATCCAGAGCAGGATGCCGTGGGCGCAGATCAGGCCGATGAAAAAGTATATGAGTAAGCGACCATCTGGAAACTCCTGTCCCATCTATGTGAGTTGAGCTATCCCCCTGCAGCGCAGGGGGATTTAACCTTTGCTGTGTCAGAAATAAAATTCCGAGTATTTTTAGTGATCTGTTTTTCCGATGCTCAACATGACGCAAATTTGAAATATTTTTAGGAAATAACCATAACCTTAGGATGGCTATGAATAGTGACTACTGGAAAATCTCAAGAAATCGATTTTGCCAAATCAGACAGATCTGAACTGGAAAACACCAGTTTTCATTTTCATTCTACTTTCAGTTCTGTAAAGGATATCTCACAAAACTAAGGCGGATTTGCAGCAGGCATTTTTTCGTCATGAAAACAACCTATTCCGGTATTCGGTGTTGACTTTACAAGAAAAAATCAACATATAATAGTTTGTCGGTTAGGCAAAAAGACCCGTAAAACAAGAACGCCAGGTCCCGATCGATACCGATCCAGTATCTTGACCGCGTCCTTCAACAAACAGAGGATAGAACACTGATGATTTCGGCTGAAACACTCGTCTCAATAGGAACATGGGGCGGTATTCTTTTGACCGCCTGGTTGGCGTATCTGGTGGCCCGGTTTACGGTATCTAAGACAGTTCATCGGCTGGCGGAACGCTCCCGGGCAACCTGGGACAACACTCTGGTCGAAAAGAAAGTGTTTTCAGCCCTCTCGCTGATCGCTCCGGCACTGATTATTAATTACGGTTACCAACTATCGCCGGTTTTCCCAAAGATCTACTTACTGAAGGGAATGACCATTTACGTCGGTGCGATTGTATTGATACTGTTCGGCCGATTGCTGGATGCCGCCCTGGAGATCTACAACCAGCATCCTATGGCTTCCAGACGTCCTATCAAAGGATATATTCAGCTCGTCAAAATATTTATTTTCATTGTCGGCATTGTTCTGGTGATTGCTGTACTGTTGGGGATCTCCCCTTGGAAACTGGTCAGCGGTATCGGCGCGCTGACTGCCGTCATCATGCTCATATTCAAGGATACGATTCTGTCTCTGGTGGCCAGTGTTCAGCTCGCCAGCAATGATCTTTTGAGAATAGGAGACTGGATCGAGATGCCCCAGTTCAATGCGGATGGCGATATTATTGACATTGCCCTGCATGCTGTACAAGTACAGAACTGGGATCGAACCATTGTTTCTATCCCCACCGCAAAATTTCTCGATAATTCCTTCAAAAACTGGCGGGGCATGCAAGAAACCCGGGGGCGACGAATCAAGCGAGCGCTTCTTATCGATCAGTCCAGCATCGGATTTTTGAATGCCGACCAGTTGGCGTTCGCCGGCAATATTACTATTCTGCAAAGGTATATGAGTGAGAAGGAACAGGAAATCGAACGCCACAATCAGGCTGTGAAGGACGCCGGCAGTTCTCCTGTCAATTTGCGGCAGTTGACCAACATCGGCACATTTCGCGCGTACGCAAACGCTTATCTTAAAGCCCATCCTCACATCCGTCAGGATCTGACCCTCATGGTTAGACACCTTCAACCCGAGGCCGATTCAGGACTGCCGGTGGAGATTTACGCGTTTACGAATACCACTGTCTGGACCGAATATGAAAGCATACAGGCAGACATTTTCGACCATTTTCTGGCCATCCTGCCCGCCTTCGGGTTGCGCACCTACCAACGCAATGCGTTGATCGACAACCGATAGCCGCCACGAACCGTGACCTTGCGCAGGAAGTAAGCCTTGGAAATTTCAGAGAAGACCTCTATTGCCGTTTGAATGTGGTGCCTTTGCGGTAGAAGCTTTCTCAGTTAGATGCTACTATCTTTTCCAACTCATCCAGGTCATATTGCAGGTCCATTTCTTTAAACATAGTCCTCGCTTTGTTGAGGTATTCTTTTGCTGTAATGCCATTCCATTCTTTGTAGTTGCTATTAGGATCAAGAAGCGCTTTGCCAATTTCGAAATATGTGCGTGACAAATCAGGTCGAGCATCAATATCCGGCTGTCCATGATCTGGGTTGCGAACCAATGAAATTATGCAGATGATTATTCAGCATGAGTGGTATAAGGAGTACAACAAAGTAATTTCAAAACAAAGAACCCGCAATCCAGAGCAGGATGCCGTGGGTGCAGATCAGACCGCTGAAAAGATATACGAGTAAACGAGGGCATCTGGAAACTCCCTTTCCATTTATATGAGCGAGGCGATCCCCCTGCAGAGCAGGGGGATTTAAAATCAAAACAACAATCTGAAAAAGCAGGTATAGAACCCTTATATCGCTATAAAAAGGTAGATTCGATTACATCTATTCAAAAAAAACCGGCGAATTGCCTCTTTAGCTGACAATACCCGCCGGTACGAATTGAACCTTACTATCGAATTATTTTAGATCAAACTCAGGAAACCCACTGATAAGAAACCAGGCATTCTTGGTTTGGTCAAATTCCCATACCTCCTCATCGTTAAAAGTCCTGACAATCATATCACTCTTTTTGAAATAACTGATTTTAACAATCTGAGTCTGCTTAAGTTCGTTATCTGAAACCGTTGCTTTTTTGACCTCATAATCTGTCACTTTGATATTACTTAATTTCTCGAAATCAATTTCCTCAACCTGTTCCGGTGACAGATAGGCGCTGGCGGTTTGAAAATCCGACCAGATTAGTGCGTGTTTGTAAGCCGATGTAGTTTCCGTGAAGTTGTCTTCCTTATGGTACTCGAATATCGTTTTACATCCGACAATTAAAACAATTAATGCGAATACTGCAAGTTTGGTTCTTACCATAGTCACCTATTTTCTTTACGTGGTTTCACTACTGGCTTTATACAAATTACCGGATTAAGTCAACGCCCAACCGGACAATATATTGCAGCGTCAGGGAGTCCTGAAACAGGCCGCTAATACGGTATTCACAAAATTTTAATACAAAAGTGCCCTGCATATATGCCAGTTTCCCGAAAAACAAGGTCTTCTCCCTCTCCCTGATTAAAAAGAGATATCTGGTATTTTTCTGAAGGAATTTTCTGCGATCAATAAATCAAAGATCCCGACAAAAGACCCTCCTGAAAACTGGGGATATATCTTTGTGAACACTGAAATAAAGGTCTGAATTGTCGTTGTGATTTATTTTTCCGATGTCAAAATGACGCAAATTTGAGATA
>JAQYVL010000095.1 GCA_030145525.1 Desulfobacterales bacterium | reverse complement strand
AATTGTCATTTTGCCTCTGAAATAAACGGATAGGCATATTAACTGAATATCATTAAAAATTACGTTCCGGTCTGCTGATTTCCATATCGATATTGACCGATTACAGCCAGTGCCAGTGCGTCTGAAGCATGATCCGGCTGTATCCTTTCCGGATGGCCCAATAGATGGCGCACGGCTTTCTCAAGCTGATCTTTACTGGCATTGCCGTTACCTGTCAGTATTTTTTTTGCTTCCCGAACCGGGATTTCAACAACCGGCACACCGGACCTAAACCCTGCAAGCAAAATTACCCCTGTTACCTTTCCAAGCATAATACCGGATTTGGGAAACTTTTCTAAGGAAAAAACATCCTCCACAACCATCAAATCCGGTTTTCCATCTTTTAAAACAGTTAGAAGCTTTGAAAAGATGATGTCAAGGCGTTCAGGCAGGGATAGTAATTTTGAAGTTTGAATTGCCCCAAATGAATAGCTGTCAATATCAAATCCGAGCCCTGTGACAACGCCGACACCTGTATCGGCCAGCCCTGGATCTATACCGATACATTTAAGCATGTATTAGTCCTCTATAATTTCCTGAAACCATTTCGCATTTGAAAAAAAATAATTACAGCGTTTTCAGAATTTTTTCAGCTATATCGGCTTCACTGGATTTCGGAAATTTCTTTACCAGCTCCTCCAGAATCAGACGGGCATTTGCTTTCTCTTTAAGCTGCTGAAATGACATTCCCTGTTTCAGTAGTGCGGAAGGAATTTTATTACCCGTGGCGTATCTTTTTTTTACTTCCTCATATTCAAGGATTGCTTTCTCATACCATGCTTCCCGATAATAGGTTTCACCAATCCAGAACTGAGCATTATCTGCATTCTCAGATTTTGTATATAATTTTACGAACTTCTGAAATCCTTTTCGAGCGGATTCAAAGTCGCCTTTATCAAAATCCCTTTTTGCCTGTTCGTATAATATCTTTTCAGAATCTATCCTGCCCTCATTCATGGAGCCCGGCCCTTTAACCGGTTTTAAACCTTTTTTCGGTACAGAGCTCAATCCAAGGTACTGTTCGATAGCAGTTAAACGATCTGCGATTTTTTGATCCTCATCTTTAAGCCGGTTCAGAGGCTCCTGAATTTCTCCTTTTGAAGCTTTGATTCGCCCGATAGCAAACTCAAGCTCTTCAAATTTTCCGTTAAATGTCCGAATCTCTTCAGCGAGCTTTTTTAACTCTGCCCTCAGGCTTGCATACTGACCTGTATAGTTTTGATCTTTTGATTCCCAGTTTTTTCCGAATTTTTCAACATTTTCCCTGTTCTTTTTCAGATCCTGATCAGATTTGATCCGGTGCTGCTCCAGCTCAGAAATCCGATTGTCCAGAGAGATAAACTGCTGCACAGTCGCGCACCCGCCCAGGGAAAAAATGCAGATTATAAGTATCAGAATTCTGCTTTTCATATCGAAATTGGCCTGTTAATCTTATGCCCCGCTTACCAGGAGCGATATCTGTAGAAAGCCGCACAAAAATTACCGGCTGCCAGGATACTTCCGGTAATGGTCTATAATTCAAAAAAGAGCAGGCGGTACAGGAATAACTGCCGCCTGCTCTTGAATTGATGGGAATAAAGCAAAACGATTATTTTATCGAAAAATGAGCCCGCCTGTTTTTTGCCCAGGCGTCTGCATTGCTGCCCGTATCAACCGGCATCTCCTCACCATAGCTGATCGTGCTCAAACGGGAAGCAGCGATACCCATATCAACAAAAAAAGATTTCACACTGTTTGCACGCCGATCGCCAAGTGCCAGGTTATACTCGGTTGTACCCCGCTCATCACAGTGCCCCTCTATTACTATGGAGGCTTCCTGATTGTTGCGAAGCCAGACGCCCTTTCTCTGGAGTAAGCTCTGCGCTTCTGATTTCAGTGATGAATCATCATAATCGAAATAGACATCCTCACTGATAAACATATTTCTTGCCGATTCCTGTTCTTTTCGAATTGCTTCTTCTTCAATTGCACGCTGTGCTGCTTCCCGTGCTGCCTCTTCATCTGCCACGGCTTTTCCGGCTTCCTCGGCTTCTTCAGAAGCCTGGGCCTTTGGAGCATCCGGTGTCGTTGACTGCACCTCTGTCTCTGCACATGAAAAGAGTAAAAATAATCCGGGAATAACCAGAAGCAGTGCCACACTTTTCAACAATTTTTTCTTCATATTACCTCCTTTTAAAAATAGCTCAAGTCTTAATTAGCAATATTCTTAGGCGACCATTTTGGATTTGTCTGCTCTCCTGGCATAGACAGCAGACGCCTTTGTTCAGTTCCATATGACGTCATAACATAAATACGACTGACGCCTCCCCTTGTCGAGCTGAAAGCGATCAGGCTTCCATCCGGTGACCAGGTTGGCGATTCATTATCCCCGGCATTATGTGTCAGCGGAGTCAGATTCTCGCCGTCCGTTCCGATGACGTAAATATTAAAATTACCATTCTCCAGAGCGGAATATGCAATTTTATCTCCCCTGGGAGACCAACTGGGAGTTGTATTATATTTTCCTTGATACGTAAGCCTTTCAGTCCGATCTGAATTAAGATCTAAAATATATAGCTGAGGGGTTCCCGACCTTTTCGAAACAAATACCATTTTTCGACCATCCGGTGAAAATGAGGGGGAGACATCGATCCCCCATCTTCTTGTCAACCTTTTAATAATTTTCCCGGTCCCGGTCAACATATAAATTTCAGGATCCCCGGAAAAAGACAATGTCGCCGCAAGAGCAAATTTTCCGGGAACCCAGGCAGGTGTGATATTTATACCCGGTTTTGCGACTACAGCCCCCCGTTTCTCCTTAAGATTTTTGATAAAAAGATCCGGTTTCCCTCGCGAATACGAAGTGTATGCCAGCCAAATTCCATCTGAAGACCAGGCTGGAGAAAGGGAAATGCTGTTTGATTGCGTAATTCTTCTTGGGCTGTATCCGTCAAAATCACAAATATAGATCTCTTTCTTCCCGGTGCTGGTCGATACAAATGCAATCTTGCTGTCAAATATTCCGTGACTTCCGGTCAAAAGGTAAATAACCTCGTTGCAGAACCTTCGAATCATCCTTCTCTGGTCTGAGATTCCGCCTGTATATTTCTTACCGATGAGCCTCTTTGCTTTAAAGGTATCAAAAAGGCATATCTCCATTTTAACGCGGTCTCCCGTTATGGAGATTCCTCCCGTAACCAACAGCTCCGCGCCTATAGTTGTCCAGTCCCTGAAATTAATTTGGGCTTCTGAAATCCCGGCTTTTTTCAGATTAGCAAGAAATGCCCCTTTATCGATGATTTTAAAATAACCGGTAAAATCCAACGTTTCGGAAAGAAGCTCCGCAGCCTCTCCCGCTTTCTTCAGTGCCTCTGAATTATCTGCCATTTCTTTAAAAGACGGGACAGCGATGGGGATCTTTTTGATGAAAGGATTTGTAATATCAATATAATCATATTTTGCCTCGGCATATGCCGGGAAGATGAAAGAAAAAAGGAAAACAGCCAGAATCAATATGGAGACCGGATGATTTTGATTCGTATGGATGAGTTTTCTCAAATTACGGGCCTGCTTAGTTTAATTAATAATATAAACATGTTAAAATAAAATGGCCTATTTGAGCCCCGAGGGTGTAAACCTGAGTCCGATTTCAAGAAAAGGCTTCTTAAATCCCTCGGGAAAGGGGGGTAGATGCCCTGTCTTCAAAACAGCCTTTTGAGCCTGGTCATCGAAATAACTGTTTCCGGAACGCCTGTCAAACCAGACATCCCGTATCACACCGTCAGACATTATTCTTATCCCGAGAAGTGCCACCAGATCCTTGCGGCCACCTGCAAACTTTTCATTAAATGACCAGTTCTTGGAGATACTGGAATAGATCTCCGCAGCATATACGGCAAGCAGCTCAGAGCTTTGCATGCCGCCTCCTGCGGCATAACCTGTCCCGGCTGTTCCTTTTCCCATCCCTCCTCCTTTTTTTACCTGCTTTGCAAGCCTCTCCATTGTTTTCTGTAATTGCCGGGAACTTTTCTGCTCAACCTTCTTTTTCATCTGAGCGATTGCATTGTCAACAACTTTCGCCGGCTTGAAAGTCTTCTTTTTCAGAGATCGCTTGATTTTTTTTTTGCTTATCTCTTGTTTTTTGTTCGTAACCGTTGAAACCTTTTTGGATGACTTTTGTGGAAAACGATCAGGTACCGTTACTTTTTTCTCAACCTTTCTTTTTCTTTTCGGTGCTGACGTTTCGAGGCTCTCAAAGGCGGCCTTTCCGGAAGGTTCCGAAAGGGAGACAAGATCAACATTTATCACCCCGGGTCTCAGCCTTCGATAGGAATCACTGCCCGATGTCAATACAAGCAGCAGAAAAAAAACAATATGGCAGGCAACGGATATGGTGAAAAACCGACCCAGAATCCGATAATCCTCCTTCTTTTCGTTCAGCAGCAACCCCTCAACCTGCATTTTTCTGCCTGCCTAATTGATATTATCGTTTTTCAATGGGTTCGGTCAGCATTCCAAGTTTTTCCACGCCTGCCTCTTTTATCTCTGACATAACACGAACGACAACACCATACGAAACCCTTTTGTCCGCCCGTAAAAAAACTTCTTTTCCCGTACGGTTTTCAAGTATTTTATTCAACTTCTCGCCCAGAAAATCAGATGTAACGTTAAGATCGTTGATATATATTTTACCATCCTTATCAATGCTGACCACGAGATGGTTATCTTCTGAAGAAAGGGGTCCCGAACTTGACTCCGGGAGTATAACATTGACCCCCTGTACCATCATGGGTGCCGTTACCATAAAAATAATCAGAAGAACAAGCATAACATCCACAAAAGGCGTTATGTTAATTTCAGACAGTAACCCGTTGTTCCCGTTTCCTGATGTCATCTCATCCCTCCCCTGCCCTTAGAATGTCCCGTTCAACAATGTTCAGGAAATCAGCTGAAAAACTTATAAGCTCCGATTCAATCACTCTGATCTTTTGTGAAAAATAATTATATGCAATAACAGAAGGGATTGCCACTGCAAGTCCAGCTGCTGTAGCAATAAGCGCCTCCGCGATCCCGGGTGCGACAACAGCCAGGCTTGCCGATCCTCTCTGGCCGATCCCATGAAAGGAATTCATAATTCCCCAGACCGTTCCGAACAGACCGATAAAAGGAGTCGTATTGCCGGCAGTGGCAAGAAAAGGAACCATCTGCGTCAGTTTCGTAACTTCAGTATTTATCGCTCTCCGTAAAGAACGCTTGACATTATCAATGCCTCTGAAAGCACCTCCGTTCTTTCCGGGACCGGCTGAAGATGCAATCGGTACACCGGACCGGTTCAGTTTCTTGAGCTCCATATATCCGATACGAAAAATTTTTGCCACCGGGCTGGAATCGAGTTGTTTGGCCTTTGCAAAAGCATCTGAAAGATCTCTGCTGTTCCAGAAAAAATCCACAAAATAGGCCGACTCATTAAAAGCTTTTCGGATATAATTGTATTTCAATAAAATGATGGTCCATGAAGCAATTGAAAAACCGACGAGAAGTAGCAAAACAAGCTGAACCATAAGGCTCGCATTCGAAAACATCTCTAAGATACTGATTTTATCGGGTGTCATGAAAAAGCTCCGGTAATATTTTCCAAAGAGTGAACTTGAAAAAGCAGGCCGCTATCCTTTTGATGGCTGACAACAATATATATGGGTAAAATTAACCAATATTTCAATATATGGTGCTTTTTTTCATTTTTACCAAGCTAAATTATATTAGACCGGATGCCATGTCAAGAAATTTGGTTATCTGCCGGCAACTCAACTAAAAAAGCCTCTATGCAGATGCACAGAGGCTTTTTTCAATTCAATAAAATGCTATTTAAAACGTTTGTTCAGGCTCGGGGGATTTACATAATTCCGCCCATTCCGCCCATTCCGCCCATTCCGCCTCCAGGAGGCATGGCCGGTCCAGCCGGGGACTCTTCCGGTTTTTCCGCGATCATGGCTTCTGTCGTAATCATAAGTGAAGCCACGCTTCCGGCATTCTGAAGCGCAAAACGGACAACCTTGGTCGGATCCATGACACCGGCTTTAATAAGGTCTTCATATTTATCGGTTGCTGCATTATACCCCAAAGCACCCTTTTCATTCTTGACCTTATCATATACCACTGATCCTTCAACTCCGGCATTGTTGGCAATCTGGCGAAGCGGCTCTTCAATAGCCCGCATCACTACCTTCACACCCAGCTTTTCTTCCGCCTTGATCTTGATGTTGCCAAGCGCCTCTATGCATCGAATAAGAGCAACACCGCCACCGGGGACAATACCTTCCTCAACGGCTGCACGTGTGGCGTTCAGGGCATCTTCAACGCGGGCTTTCTTTTCTTTCATCTCTGTTTCGGTAGCCGCTCCGACATTAATCACGGCAACACCGCCGATCAGCTTGGCAAGGCGTTCCTGCAGTTTTTCTTGATCATAATCAGAAGAGGTTTCTTCAATCTGGGCTCGAATCTGTTTCACACGGCCTTCAAGATCGCTGCGTTTTCCAGCGCCGTCGACGATGGTTGTGTTGTCCTTATCAATGCTGATCCTTTTGGCGCTTCCGAGGTCATTTAAGGTAATACTCTCCAGCTTGATTCCGAGATCTTCGGAAACTACCTGGCCGCCTGTCAGGATTGCGATATCTTCCAGCATGGCCTTTCTTCTGTCACCAAAACCAGGTGCTTTAACAGCCGCAACGTTCAGAGTTCCCCTCAATTTATTGACAACCAGAGTCGCAAGCGCTTCACCGTCAACATCCTCGGCAATAATTACCAGTGGTTTTCCCATTTTGGCAACCTGCTCCAGTACGGGGAGAAGATCTTTCATATTGCTGATTTTCTTTTCGTTAATAAGAATCAGGGGATCTTCGAGGGAAACGACCATTTTTTCAGCATCGGTTACGAAGTAAGGGGAGAGATATCCGCGATCGAACTGCATACCCTCAACCACGTCCAGAGTTGTATCCATTGATTTTGCTTCTTCAACCGTAATAACACCTTCCTTGCCCACCTTGTTCATTGCTTCTGCAATGATATTTCCGATGGTTTCATCGCTGTTTGCTGATATGGTACCGACCTGTGCAATTTCTCGCTGGTCCTTGGTTGGTTTGCTCATCAGGGCCAGCTCCTTTACGGCAACCTCGATAGCCTTATCAATACCCCGTTTAATGGACATGGGGTTGCTGCCTGCAACAACAAGTTTCTGACCTTCTTCATAAATCTTTCTTGCAAGAATAGTCGCGGTTGTGGTTCCGTCTCCTGCCATGTCACTTGTTTTGCTGGCAACTTCCTTCACCATCTGAGCGCCCATATTCTCAAATTTATCTTCAAGTTCAATCTCTTTCGCAACGGTTACCCCATCTTTGGTTACTGTAGGTGAGCCCCAGGATTTATCAATAACCACATTTCTTCCCTTTGGGCCAAGAGTCACGACAACTGCATCGGAAAGCTTTCTCACACCGGCTAACATTGCCTCGCGAGCTTTAGAATCATATTTTATTTCTTTAGCCATCTTAATTTGTCCTCCGTATATTTTGATTATTCGATAATTCCAAGAACATCCTCTTCTCGCATGATGAGATATTCCACACCCTCTATCTTGACTTCAGTTCCGCCGTATTTACCGAAAAGAACCCGATCGCCCTTTTTAACTTCCAGGGGGATCTTCTTTCCGTCATCACCCACACGACCGCCGCCCACGGCCACAATCTTGCCCTCTATGGGCTTTTCTTTGGCTGTGTCAGGAATAATAATACCGCCTTTTGTTGTTTGCTCTTCTTCGACACGCTGCACCAAGATTCGATCCTGTAATGGTTTGATCTTCATATTCTCTTTCTCCTTTTTTAACTCTTTTTAATCAGGTTACTGCAAAACAGCCGTCTGTTCCAAAACAACCGGAAATTAAAAAATTATACCCAAAAACAGTAATCATCCTTTTGCACTTGTAAAGGATGATTAAATTATATGTACAGGCCTTAAAAAATCGCCAAGTCCAAAAACTCTTTATCCTACTCAAATCCGGATTTTGGCATCTGAATCAGGCAATTGATGAAAACGAAAAAATCTCTCCTGTAGATGGATTTTTGAATCAATCAGAAGGCTTGTTCTCAGGCTTGTTCTCTTTTTTTTCGGTTTTCTTTATTTCTTTGGATGTTGAACCATCATTTTCAGAAGAGGACGCCGGTTTTTTTTCTCTGTTTGAATAATCGGTCACGTACCAGCCCGATCCTTTTAGATGAAAAGAGCTTTGAGAAATCAGTTTTTGCAATTTCCCGGAACAGCGGGAGCATTTGGTAACAGGCTTATCAGAAAACTTCTGAATTACCTCTTCGTGGCTTCCGCATTCGGTACATTCATATTCGTAAA
>JAQYVL010000094.1 GCA_030145525.1 Desulfobacterales bacterium | reverse complement strand
CCAATGTATCCCTCATGTATCGACGGTTGTATAGACCCGTTAAATGATCATGAATGGACTGCATTCTCAAAGTTTCTCTAAGACGCAGATTGATGAGAGGAGATGCATAATGCTCAAGAAGATTAATAATATTCATCTGCTTTGCATTGTATATATATTCTCTGTCTTCATCATTCAGATCCTTGTTATCAGGATCTAATCTCAGGTGGAACATTCCTAGGACCTCTCCCTGTGCAATCATTGGTGCACAAAGGTACTCATCGTCGGAACTGTTTTTCATATGAGGACACAGGGGATCTATTTCAGGATTTTGAACAAAATGTATGTGTCCTCGACGTATCGCCCAGCAGGCATTTTTTTTAAACTCCTCATTCTCGATGAAAATTTTCCCCCATGAAGCCACGACTTTCAATACATTCCTGGTCCTGTTAAAAATGCTCAGATAGCCCGAATCGGTGGGAAATAATTTCCGACAAAACTTTATTAAAAGACTGTAGGTTTCTTCTTCAGTATCACATGCCTGAATCAGATCGCCAAATTGATTGAAAAGCAGCGTCTGTTTTGTACGCTGCTCAAGCTCGTCAACCGTATGAATCAGTTTTGTATTTGCCTTTTTTAATTCAGTCGTTCTTTTTTCAATCCGTGTTTCAAGGTCTTCCTTGTGCTTTTTAAGGGCCGTCTCCGCTTCTTTGCGTTCTGATATATGATTGGTTACGGTTTCTACCATTTTATCAAAAAATCTGATTACACTTACGATTTCATTTTCTCTCCGATCCTCCAAATCCTCACCAGAAATATCTCTTACAGTCTGCTTTGCCTTGTCTTTAAGGCTTTTTAAAGGCCGCAGTGTATATAGCATAACTGCTATCAGCAAAGAAATGGCGACAATCAGAATCAGAATTGAAAACTTCAGGATATGATTCTTGTTTAATTCAAGCAACTGATAGGAAGATTTTGTGTCAATTTCAACAATAAGTCCAAAAACTTTTTCGGCTAATTCCATGGGTGAATAGTGGATCACCTTGAAATTTTTCGCATGCTCGATGCGAATGGATTTTATGTCCATGATACTATCTTTTAACGCTCTGTTATCGATATTCATTCTTTGCCTTGGAGGCAGAGAGCTTGCGATAACACCGTCTGCTAAACCGAAGGAAACATGCACTTCTGTTTCATAGGCAATCTTATTCGCGTAATCATCGTCTATCCATTTGCCTATCATGATTTTACCATACAGCTCATTTTCACTTATTATCTGAACAGAATCGATGAGCGCCCATTTATTTCCGACCTTTTCCGCTATCAATTTATCATTACTGCTCAGAATTGCATCCATTTCAATGTCTGAAAAATCTGAATGACCCTCACCACTCTTTGTTATTACATAGATTAATTTACAATTCTTATCAAAAATCTGGCAGATATCCACGCCAAGCTGTGAGAAAAGGTTATTCATCACTACCTTTAACGATCCTGCATCACCATCGGATGAAATGAAAAATTTCAATCCCTCTGTCAGGCCGTTATGCTCCTTCAGCACCTTAGACAGTGTCACCAGCTTGTCACTGTCTCTTTGGATAAGGCTTTCTACAATATAATAGATATCTTCGGCTTTTGCGGTTTCTTTTACCCAGAGTATATCGCGCAGGGCTTTGACCTCAATGTAATAAAAAGAAAAAGTAACACTTAAAATAATTAGAACCGCCATTCCGATTGTGGGATAGGTGATACTGACTCTGCGTATCATAACCTGGGCTCCTGTTTCCCTGTGGAATAATGTCTTCATCCCGAACAGGTCGCGATTTTGCTGTGTTCCTATGGTCCTTCTTCCAAACAGCAGTCAAACACACAAAATTTTTATAATGCAACCTATGAGCGATTTATAAAAGATGCATGTCATTTTGGTGTCGGAGTATGCATCAAAGGTAAATATGTGTCAAGATAATAATAAAAACAACATATTGATGAAACAGCAAAAAAATCTTTCATCGAAATTCTCTTGGAAAATATTTTAAGAACCGAGATAAAAAAAAAGGGAACTGCCCCATAAGGCAGTCCCCTTTTGATCGTTTATGATATAGAAAAAATCTATTCACAAAGTTCAAACAACGCTGCAGCACCCATTCCGCCGCCAATACACATTGATTCAATACCGTATTTCACGCCGAGCCTCTGCATGTTAGCGATCAGGGTTGCCAACAATTTTGATCCGGTGCATCCTAAAGGATGACCAAGAGCAATCGCTCCGCCGTTGATATTTATGATCTTGTCCTGGCTGTCTGACGCCCAATATTTTTTATCACCGATACCGAGCTGCTGTGCACAATAGATAGCCTGTGATGCAAACGCTTCATTCAGTTCCCAGAGTCCGATATCTTCAACCTTCAATCCAGCAAGTTTCAGAAGTTTAGGCACCGCATAAGCAGGGCCAACACCCATTTCATCTGACTTGCAGCCGGCAGTTGTGTAACAAACAAGTTTTGCAAGCGGCTTTACACCATATTTTTTTACAGCGTCTTCACTCATAATAACGGATGCGGCAGCACCGTCTGTCGTCTGTGAGGAATTACCCGCTGTAACCGAGCCCATTGCTGCAAAAACAGTTCTCAGTTTTGATAGACCCTCAACCGTGGTCGTATCTCTTACACCGTCGTCAAAATCCTGAACAAATGTTTCACAGACGATAGTGCCATCTTCCTTCTCCACAAATCTGTCTGCCGTGGTCGGAATTATTTCTGTAAAATGTCCATTTTTCTGAGCAGCATCGGCTTTCATTTGAGAATGATATGCAAACTCATCCTGCTGCTCTCTTGAAATTTTATATCGATTAGCAACATTTTCCGCGGTAATTCCCATTGACACATAAACATCAGGGCTTTCCTTTGCCCATGATGCCAAGGGCCTTGGCATATTTCCACCCATGGGAACTATTGACATGGACTCAACACCTCCCCCCATGGTCACTTCGGACCATCCGGCCATGACCCTTGTGCAGGACTGAGCAACGGCCTCTAGACCGGATGCACAGAACCTGTTGACGGTTGCACCGCTTACACTGTCCGGGAAACCGGCCATCTGAAGGGCAACCCTTCCAATATTCAGCCCCTGTTCCGCTTCCGGGAAAGAACATCCCAGCATCAAATCATCAACTTCACCCTTATCAATGCCTGCTCTTTCCACCGCACCATTCAATGCCTGAACGATCAGTTTTTCAGGGCTTGTCTGAGCCAAAGCGCCTTTGTTTCTTCTGCAGCCTGGTGTTCTTACTGCACTTACGATATATGCGTCTCTCATAAGGATCTCCTCCTTTTGTTTGATTAAATTAAAGCATCAAGGGTTTTCCTTGTACTAAAGCATCAAGGGTTTTCCGGTTGTCATGATGTGATTTGCCATTTTCTGAGTATTTTCTGTCTTCCACAGTTCAACAAAAGCTTCCCTTTCGAGTTTCATCAGATATTCCTCAGAAACAAGCTGTCCCTGTCTTGCTTCACCGCCCGACATGCAATAGATCGCTTTTTTGGCAATGAACTCCATATGAGGAGGAATAAAACCGCCTGACTTCATATTAAACATTTCCGCCCAGACCATACCCTGTGCGGCCTGCCCCATAACCGGATATTTCTTTTTAACCGGTGGAGCATATCCGTCGTCTACCATTTTCAGGACTTCCTTCTTTGCTTCACCGATAAGGTAGTCTTTATTGGAAACGATTCTGTCGGTGGGCCTTAAAAAACCCATCCTTCTAGCCTGAGCTGCGGACATCGAGGTTTTTGCCTGAGCAACAGCCATAAAAGCAGGCAGAATATAGGCGCCATAATCAGCCAGTTTGACACTGCCGGGAACGCTGTCCATATATCTCTGCCAGAGATGCATCATTCCGCATCCGCCCGGAACTATACCGGCACCGATTTCTACAAGGCCCATAATCAGATCGGTATGAGCAACAATTCGATCCGCGGCAAGGCAGACTTCGCACCCACCGCCGAGTGTCATGCCATAAGGCGCCGCAACAACGGGAATATTGCAGTATTTCAGCTCCATTATTCCTTTATGGACTTCTTTAATGAAGTTATCGATTTCTGAGAATTTACCCTCTTTTGCGAGGCCTCCCATATAAGCAAGATCCCCTCCTGCGGAAAACGCACCGGGCATTCCGGGTGCCTGGTTTCCAAAAACAAGGCCGACACCGTTTTTAAGGACATGCTGAGATGCTTCGGACATGAATTCAACCATGGCTTTGTTCAGAGCATTCATCTTGGAGTGAAACTCAATATTGAACACACCGTCACCAAGATCGATAAGAGATGCAGAGTCATTTGACTTTACCACCTTGTTGTCTGCTCTCAAAGTTTTCAGAAAAATCATTTTGGGGCTGATCTTGATTTCCGTGTAGCTGCCGGATGAAAAATCAAAAAACATATCTTTTCCATTCTCAACCTTGTAAAAAGTCTTGTTTCCGGCACCTAACATCTTTTTAACATTTTCCGGAACAGCCATTCCGTCTGCTTCCATTTTCTTGACGGATTCTTCAACACCTAAATTGTCCCAGATTTGGAATGGACCGATTTCCCAGGCAAATCCCCATCTCATGGCATCGTCGATACCAATGATGGTATCCGATATTTCCGGGATTCTGTTTGCGGAGTAAACCAGTAGATTCGAAATCAGCTCCCATGCAAATTTTGCATACTTATCATCGCCGTAAACCAGTATCTTCTGTTTTTCCGCAAGATCTTTACCTTTTTTTGCTTTCTTGGCGATTTCGGGAACAACGGCTTTTCTGTCTAATTCCTTGAATTCAAATGATTTGGGATCAAGATAAAACTTTTTCTTTGTAAATGTGGCTGCATCAAATTCGGTTTTATAAAAACCGCCGGTATCCCTGGTTTTCTTCCCAAGCATTTTTTTGTCAAGCATATCTCTGACAAACTGCGGAAGCTGGTATACATCCCGCACTTCATCATCCGGAAGGTTTTCATATGAACCATCGGCGACATGTCCTATCGTATCAAGCCCGACAAGATCCGCCAGTGCAAAAACTGCTGTTCGCGGCATTCCCATATTGGGTCCGAACAAGGCATCGATTTCAGGTATGATGATATCCGAGTCTTCAATCATCTTGAAGGTTTTACAGATCAGGTTCATTCCAATTCTGTTGCCGACAAAATTGGGTGTGTCTTTTGCCCAGACAATACCCTTGCCAAGATTTTTTTCACCCCACTCTCCCATGAATTCAGTAATCTCAGGAAGAGTATCTTCACCCGACACGATTTCAAGCATTTTCATATATCGAACCGGATTGAAAAAATGCGTTATCAGAAAATGTTGTTTAAACTCCTGTGATCGGCCTTCCGCCATTTTGTGTAGCGGGAGCCCGGAAGTGTTTGAAGCGATTACAGCCCCTTTTTTCATAACTTTTTCAATACGGGAAAAAAGGTCTTGCTTAATTTTCAAATTTTCAACCACAACTTCAACAATCAAATCACACTCTGAGAGCTTGTCAAAGTCGTCTTCCAGGTTGCCGGTTGAGATAAGGCCCAAATCCGTTTTTTTATCATAGAATACCGGTGGTTTAGCTTTAAGGGCGGCATCCATCCCTGCCTTGACGATTCTGTTTCTTGCTGCCGGATCATTTTTTTCTTCGTCCTTGAGATCGAATGGAACAATGTCCAAGAGCAATGTCGGGATACCGGCACCGGCACAAAGAGCTGCAATTCCGCTCCCCATGATACCAGAGCCAATAACCGCTACTTTTTCAATTCTTTTAGCCATAATCTCCTCCTGTTATAAAGTATATGCCTGTCATTTAGTATATGTGATCAATAAACCATAATAACCGTCAGCAAATCATAATGAATACCCGTTCATTTTTATAACGAAAATAAATTTTATATCAAAAAGGAAATTTATATGTCAAGGAGAATCAGGTTATTCAAATTGATTTACATCAAATTATAACCAAACCATTTCATACAGTTATTTCGATCTTCCCCTATCGGCAGCAAAGAGTTTTCAATTTTCTATCGTATTATGAATAAAACCGCATAATGAATTTTTATTCACACTGTTTTCGATAGATCCGGGACAAAAAATTCATAGTTCCCTCAATTATGTTGGCGGATATCGATATAACAGGAGTCTTTCAACTGAACTACTGTTCATAACCAGCAGGGATTTCGGCAGAAACATTTTTGGCCAACGGCTATTAAAAAAACTCAAATTCGTCTTTAACAGTTTGAATCCAATTATCAGAAAAAGCTCAACCAAAGGTCAGATGGATGATACGCATCCGAGGGAAAAGGTATATTATCAGATCCTCTGTTTCTAATCAATAAACAATCCCCTTTCCAGCGAATAAATTTTATTTTGCATGATGTTGCGTTGCCGGATCAAAATAAAAAAATACATAATTTTCATATAAACATTCTGTATATTGTAAAAGATAGAATCAACGCGCCTGAAATGATAACAAAAACCAGTTGATCCGTTTCAAATTTCTTCATGACCCGACGGAATTTATATCTGCACTTATACCGTTCACCGATTCTAAGACTCACTGTCCAGACCAAAAGCGGAGTGAAGCACACGCACTGCGAGTTCAGCATACTTTTCTTCGATCATACAGGAAATCCTGATTTCCGAAGTACTGATCAGCCTTATGTTTATGTTTTCTTTGGCAAGAGCCGAAAACATGGTGGCTGCAACACCGGAATGGTTTTTCATGCCTACTCCGACAACGGAAACCTTTGCAATGCCATCACCCGTGAGTACATCAACAGCGCCGATCTCTTTCGCCACTTTTCTGGAAATTTCCGCTGCTCTCTTAAAATCGCCTTTTGCAACCGTGAACGTCAGATCCGTCTCTCCTCCTGTCCGTGTATTCTGAATAATCATGTCAACCTGTATTTTCGCATCGGCTAAAGGAGAAAATATATTTGCAGATATGCCGGGCTGATCCGGAACCTTTTTTAAAGTAATTCGGGCTTCATCTTTATTACAGGTAACCCCTGATACTACAAGGCGTTCCATTTCGGCGTCTTCATTAACTACCATGGTCCCCTCCTCCTCATTAAATGATGATCTCACATGTACAGGAACATTATACTTTTTTGCAAACTCAACAGATCTGATCTGAAGCACCTTGGTGCCCAGACTGGACATTTCAAGCATTTCATCATAAGAAATTCGAGCAAGTTTTCTGGCTTTATCACAAAGATTCGGGTCCGTTGTATAAATACCATCAACGTCCGTATATATTTCACATGAATCAGCGTTGATTGCCGCAGCGATTGCAACCGCTGATGTGTCAGATCCGCCTCTGCCGAGAGTGGTGATGTTACCGTTCTCATCATGGCCCTGAAATCCAGCAACAACAACGATCTGATGTTTTTTTATCAGATCATGGATACGGTCTGCTCCGATACTTAAAATTCGAGCACTGCATGCCTGCGCATCCGTACGGATATCTGCCTGAAAGCCCAAAAGAGAGGTTGCGTTATATCCCATAGACCGCAGAATCATTGCAAGAAGGGCAACCGTTGTCTGTTCTCCGGTTGAAAGAAGCACATCAAGCTCACGCTTGTCTGGAGATGGGGAGGCTTCATTGGCCAGCCTAACAAGTTCATCCGTTACACCGGCCATGGCAGATAAAATAATAACAACATCGTTTCCCTTGTCATACGTTCTTACAACACGTTCCGCCACCTTGCGGATACGCTGGATATCACCCACCGAGGTGCCACCGTACTTTTGAACAATCAGTGCCATTTTCTCTCCTTAATTTTTTTTCCGATCTCTCCTACCAGATCTTTATTCTCAAGTCCACATGAAATTATTGTAATTTTTCGAATATTTTCATCCATCGTGTCTATTTTAATTGAGAGGCATGTTGCCAGATAATTTTGGGGTAGCTTATCCGGCCATTCAATGGCAACGACACTTTCTCCGGAAATAATTTCTTCAAATCCAAGTTCATCCAGTTCCAGCGGATTTGTCAGACGGTACAAATCAACATGAAAAAATCGGCATCTTCCCGTATATTCATGAATCAGGGTATATGTCGGACTGGTAATATAATATTTATCTGAAACCCCCAGACCTTTTGCAAGCCCTTGAACCAGAGTTGTTTTCCCACTTCCAAGATCACCGTCCAGAGTTAAAACCGTCCCTTTCGGTACAATTTCTCCCAAAAACTCTCCAAACAGGCAGGTTTCTTCATGAGAATAGGTTATAATCGAAATATCCGAAGTCACTAAAGCCCCCGGAATACAGGCATCCGATCTGTGGTAAAAGCCCCCCCATCTTCAAGAATTGAAATCTGTGAAGGAATTTCCGAGATCACCTCTGAAGCAAGAAAACCGATGACTCCTTTTGAGCGGGCAAGTTCATCTGCGGCTGCGCCATGGAGCCAGACGCCGAGGTGAGTAGATGATTCCGGAGAATATCCCTGGGTGAGAAGTCCGGCAATAATACCGGTAAGTGCATCTCCCATGCCTCCGGACGCCATTCCTTTATTTCCGGTCGGGCAGACAAAAACCCTGCCGTCAGGATGGGCAATCACCGTACTTGCTCCTTTTAAAACAATATGCACATTGAATTCTTTGGCAAAAATTCGTGAGACAGAAACTCGGTCCCCCTGAATTTTTTTGACGGTCGAACCGCTGAGCCTGGCCATCTCACCAGGATGCGGTGTTAAAATGACAGGGACATCCACCTGTTTCAATATCTCGGTATTTTCGGCAAGCATATTTATTCCGTCAGCATCTATGACAAGCGGAATTTCGGCCTTTGTAAGTACCTTTACGAAAAGCTCTCGGGTAGACAATTCGGTTCCCAGACCCGGGCCGATCGCAAGGCATTTTTTATCTTTTAGAAGTGAAAAGATCATTTTATCGGATGATATGTCCAGCACACCGTCGACGGTTTCAATAAGCGGCACTGTCATAACTTCAAGCACCTGGGATTCAAGCACGGAATGCAAACCGGCCGGAACGCATAGTGTGACCAGCCCGGCTCCCGCCCGCATGGCAGACACGGCTGTCATTGCAGCGGCGCCTGTCTTTCCCGGCGATCCGGCAATGACAATCAGATGTCCTGTAGTGCCTTTATGAGCATCCGAAGTACGCGGCTGATATTCATCGCGAACCGAGGCCGGCGTCAAAAGAGATTGCCCGGGTTCTTTTTTCTCTGATATATGGGCCGGAATTCCAATATCAATGATTCCCAATTCGCCGGTATAATTCGTTCCCGGAAATAATATATGACCGATTTTGGCAAATGCGAAAGTGGCAGTGGCATCCGCTTTAATGCTTACCCCATGAGGCTGTCCGGTATCAGCATCAAGTCCTGAAGGAATATCAACCGCAAAAACAGGTTTTCCAGATTTATTTATAACCGTAATCACCTCTAAAAAGTAGCCTTTTACCTCCTTTTTCAATCCGGTTCCGAAAATGGCATCCACCCAAACGTCTTGATGGATGATTGAGGTCCTTTGCCTTTCCAATGCTTTCATGTCAGGGATTTCTATGACCGGAACTTTAAGCGGTAAGAGCAGTTTCAGATTTGCCTCTGCATCACCCCGAACCTTTTCCTTCTCAGAGAGAAGATAAACGGTAACCTGAATATCATAATTTTTCAAGTATCTGGCAATTACAAAACCATCCCCTCCATTATTACCCGGCCCTGCAACAATTCCGACTTTTTTTCTTTGTAGATCAGGAAATTTTTCAATCAGCATTCCGGCTGCGCCGCGGCCGGCATTTTCCATTAAAATCTGTCCGGGGATACCGAACGATTTAATGGTCTCCCGATCCATTGTCTGCATTTCCTCTGCAGTAACAAGATACATAGACTGACTCCTGAACCACCTATAGATCTTTGATCAAGGCACGCATCTCTTTTACCGCTTTTTCCATGCCGGCAAGGGCTGCCCTGGAAACAATGCTGTGGCCGATACTGAATTCGTCAATTTCGTGAAGCCCCCGGAAATCTTTAATCGTATTATAGCAAATTCCGTGACCTGCATTGATTCCCAACTTCAATTTGTGAGCGAATTTAACCGCATCAATTATCTTATCAAAAGCTGCCTCTTTTTTTGCCGGGGTTGCAGCATCACAGAATGTCCCGGTGTGAATTTCAATCATGGATGCATTAACACGATGTGCAAGCTTGATCTGCTCCGGGTCAGGATCAACAAAAATACTGACCGGTATACCACTGTTTTGCAATGTATCCACAGTCTCGACAATGCTGCCTTTATGAACCATAAGATCAAGTCCGCCTTCGGTTGTCAATTCCTCCCGTTTTTCCGGTACAAGGGTTACGGTGTCCGGTTGAATATCCAAAGCAATACCTACCATCTCAGCAGTGGCAGCCATCTCAAGAATAAGTTTGGTCTGAACGACACTTCTCAAAATTCTAACATCACGGTCCTGGATATGCCTTCTGTCTTCCCTTAGATGAACAACGATTCCGTCTGCACCGGCGATCTCCGCAATAAGTGCGGCTGCCACCGGGTCGGGATAACTTGCTTTTCTCGCCTCTCTTATGGTTGCAATGTGATCTACATTTACCGCTAATCCGGCCATTTATTTCCTCCCTCCATCTCCACTAAATATAAAGATTCCATTCCTGCTGGAAACTGTATTCAAAGATCTTTTATAATCTCCATCAGCATTCGGGTTTTCCCTTCCATTATCTGAGCCTCATCTTCATTCCCTTCATGATCAAATCCAAAAAGATGAAGAATGCCATGAACAAGAAGCTCATCAAATCTTTCCTCGGTCCGGATCCCAATCTTCTTCCCTTCCTTTTCAGCGGTTTCGATGGAAATAACCACATCACCTAAAAGATTCGGATTAATTCCGGTGAATTCACCTTCCTGCATGGGAAAAGCAATTACATTGGTGGGGCCTTTTCGATGCAGATACTCTGAGTTCAGCTCTGCAATCAGCTGGTCATTAACGATCAGGACAGACAATTCGCTTTCAGGACTGTCCAAGGCGTTTAAGATGGCTTGCGCCTTCTGTCGAATCTTTTCTTCGGACACTTTCAGCCGGTTCTGTTTGTTGCTTATCAGAATGCCCATTTTTTCTCTTTCCGCCAATCGAAGCAGGAGTTTCCGGGTATTCAATCCGGTGGTGATAAATCCCATCTAATATTTTAATGAAACTTTTTGCGATATTATTCAGATCTTTAAGCGTCAGTTCGCAATTATCAAGCTGACCGTCGGAAAATATCTTGTTTATCAAATTTTGAACCAGTCCTTGAATTCTGGAAGGTGTAGGATTGTCCAGTGTTCGTGAAGCGGCTTCAATCACATCTGCCAGCATAACCAATCCTGCTTCTCTTGTCTGCGGCTTGGGTCCGGGATATCTGAAGTCATCAATGTTGACCGCATCCTTGCCTTTTAACTGTTTTGATTTCTCATAAAAATAACTGATAAGGCTTGTACCGTGATGCTGTCTGATCGTATCTATGATTGCCTTTCCAAGCTTGTTTTTCTTCGCAAACTCAACTCCTTCTTTAACATGTGAAATCAAAATTAAAGAGGACATGGAAGGTGCGAGCTTATCATGCCTGTTTTTCCCATTCATCTGGTTTTCGATAAAATAGAGAGGTTTCTTAATCTTTCCGATATCATGATAATACCCGCATACGCGTGCAAGAAGGGGGTTGGCGCTGATAGCCGATGCAGCGGCTTCAACCATGGATCCTACAATTACGGAATGGTGGTATGTTCCGGAAGCTTCAATCATTAACCGCCTCAGTATTGGCCTGTCAAGGTTGACAAGCTCCAGCAGCTTGATGTCTGTGGTATATCCGAAAGTACTTTCTACTATGGGGGCGACACCTGCGGTAATAATTCCCGCCATCACCCCTCCCAGGAAGGCGAAAGCCCAGTCCCAGAAAAATTGGGCCATTGTAAAATCAGCCATATATATATCAACGGCCGTCACAAAAACCACATTTAAAAACCCGAGTTTAAGACCGGCCTTAATAAAAACGATACGCTCTCTGCAGTGCTGCATCCAATATGCTGCTGCTGCAGTATTAAGGAGGAAAAAAAGAAAAAAATCAAACCGGTTACTGAAAATGACCGCGGTGCAGATGGCGATAACAACGGCGAAAGGGAAAGCAATTTCCATCCCCATGAAAAGGCAGACCGTCATTGCTCCGGAAGCGATAGGTATCCCGTAATACATTGAAGTGGCAGGAATCGTAACCGGTGCAGATGGAGCAAGAGAATCGGCCAGTGAAACCGATATCCGGGTCAAAACCAGAAAAAGCACCATAACTATTGCAATAAACAACAATGTTTTATTGCGATCCCGCTCCATGATTGCGAGATTTTTTAAATTCAGCGTATAAACCACCAGCAAAAGGCACATAACAATCATAAATGTACCGATTTTACTGGTCAATATCTGCTCATCATTCCCCTGTTTCTGCAAGGCCTCCAGCTTTTTCAACTGAAACTTTTTAACACGCTCTCCTTCCCGAAGGAGCATTTCACCTTCCTTGAT
>JAQYVL010000093.1 GCA_030145525.1 Desulfobacterales bacterium | reverse complement strand
AATTATCTTGATAACTTCTGGGATTTATATGAAAGACTGCCAAGGGAAACAGCCAGGTATGTTCCCAGATTTCTCGCCTGTCTGCACATCGTCAGCCATCCGGAAAAATATGGTCTGGATCAGATTACGGTTGATCCGCCTCTGGAATATGAAACCGTTTCTGTTCGAAAGCAGATCCAGCTGAAAGATGCCGCCAAAACCATGGGAATCCCTGAAAAGGCATTAACGATTTTGAATCCTGAACTTCGCTATAAAATACTGCCTGAAAAAGAATATTTTCTAAAGGTGCCGCCCAAAAGCGGTGCAGTGCTTTTATCAAAAATTGATAAAATACCGGCTTCACGGGTAGCCAAAAGAAATTATCTGCGTCACCGGGTGAGGCCCGGAGAAAGTCTTTCAACCATTGCAAGACGATACCGGACAAGCGTAAGGAAAATTATGCGTGTCAATAACATACGAAAGAGCAGTTATATTGTTGCCGGTACAATATTGAAAATACCCGGGAGAGGAAATGCATATATCAGCCGACTGGGAAAAAGAAATGAACCGGATCAGAAAAATGGACGGTATCGGACACACAAGGTCAGAAGAGGGGATTCCCTTTGGACCATTTCGAGAATGTACGGAACCACCGTGAATAAAATTCGACGGATGAATAGTCTGTCGAATACAATGCTTCAAATCGGCCAGGTATTGAAGATACCGGGTAACGGAGAAAAGCAGCTTAGCAAAGCAAAGGCGGCTAAATCCGGAAGTAAAAAAGAATCCGCATAGCAGCCGGGTTTTAAACAAAACAATAAGAAGCAGAGGCCGCTTGATCACTCAAAGAAAAACATGAATCGGAAAATGATTGGGTCAACTCGAAAAATCAAGCGGAACAGAGGCAATGACAGGGGGCGGGATCTATATCTTCAGTCAAAAAATGCTCCCTCCGAATTCGGCGAGGGCGCTAAGTAGGTACTCTTAATCCGAAAGACCTGCCGCAAAAAGAATGTGAGCGGCCTTCGAAAAGGATATATCCTTTTTGGGAAAAAGGTCAGTTTGTTGAACATTTCAAAACCCTCGATCATATTTTCCGATTCCCACTCCACCAGCCTTTCACTCTGCTTGAATTTCCACGTATTAAATTTATTTGCCAGCTTTTCCGTTCGGAATTCTGCTTCAAAATGAAGCGGACCGTTTTTTATCAATGGTTTCATCTTCGAGGCATCGCGAACCGCCTGCGCGGCCGTCTTCCTTAACTTCTCTCTGCCTTCTAAAAGATAGCGATGACTTTTTTCACCGGCCGTATACATCGCCTTACGTTTGTCCACTGCAACCGATCTGGCCCACGGCAGAGATTTCAATGCCTGTGCCACGGCAACATCTTCCCCGGATACAAATCCGATCGGTATTCCGAATTCACCGATATAGGAACCATAAATATCCATCTCACAGACAGGTTGTTTGTTTATTCTGACTTCTGAAAAGATGCCATAGTGGGTGTGCGGGAAAAAAGCGTCTCCTGTTCCAGATGCCGCATGGATCGCAACATACAGAACCAGATCGTAGTTTTTGATGTTGCCGAACAGGGACGGCCTGATAAAATGGCCGCCAATATATCCGGCCCTTTTATCCAGTTTGTTGATCAGACAGTTGAATCCAACCTCATGGGTGTCCTTGACGGTCACCTTTTGAGCGCCCCCGTCAAAAGCCCCCTGGATTACATGGTTTACATCTTCGGTTAAACAGGCTCGGCCATATTGCCATTCAGGCGTTCCCATGCGGCACTGGCGCATGCGCCAAATGCCGAAACTTCCTTCAATGTCGGCGAATACTCCTATATGCATTTATTTTTTACCTTTCTGGTGTTTTTTTACGGAATCCTTATGTATCCCTTCGTAAAGGTCACAAGTGCGGTGGCAAAGAAAAAAGTTCAAGTTCAAGGCGCGCGAATCCCGAGGAATGAGGCGTAGTAAGTCTACTCTGCAATGACGAGGGATGAAGCGCAACACAGAAATTGGACTTTTTACGCAGCCATCAAGATTTTGATTTTCAAATAACCAGAGCCCCTGAGAGTTTTTCTCAACATTCGACACGATTAGCTGAATGGATGATTTTTTTATATCGTGTATTGTTTGAGTGCATTAGGGATCGTTAGAAAAAACAGATTCTTTTTATACGGTTTCATGTCCTGCGAATACGGTCCTTCAGCTTAGCAATTTTTTCTTTTATAGATTCTGTTTTTTTCTTATCGAGCCCTTTTGCATGAGTTTACACGATATAAATCAAAATTATCCATGAGGTTATGTCTGAAAGATATTCATACCATCTTTCGATCTTACCTTTCCTTTTTTCCCAATAAATTCATGCTCCATCATCTCATTCAGTAAATCTTTATCCGGCTCTGCCTTTGCCAGAAACCGGTTTCCGTTATCCATTCTGCCGATAATAACGGCACTCTCAGGAGCCCCGTAACGGTCGTGGAATATCGAATACGTTTCAATAGCCGCGTTTCCGGAGGCATCTTCAATAATAGGCGGACTTTTAATTTTGTTCAGCTCTTCCTTATGTTTGTCCGGTGTAGTCTGATTCATATGCTTCTTTTTCCATTCTCCCGAATAGATGCCGACAGAATGTTTGGTGATAAACCAGCTAAGGGAATGAACCAAACCAAGCCTTTCTTTATTTTGTCTGAGCAGATCCACCATTTTGCAGATCGCATGCAGGGAATAATTGTTGCCCGGCCCGCCAAAGTAAGGCATGCCGCCTGTAACTGTCAAAGGGCGTGTGTCGGTTTCAGGTATCCCGATCATGTCGCGAACAATGCGCGTTGCAGATGGAAAGCAGCTATAAAGATCAAGGTGGTCGATCTCCTGAAGTGAAACTCCTGCCTGTTCCATGGCTTGATCGGCGGCTACACCGGCTGAAGGGGATGAGAAAAAGTTTACGCGTTCAGATACATGCCAGATATCTGAAGCATCTCCTGATCCCAGCAGATAGATCCATTTCTCTTTGGGAACACCGAGCTCCACAGCGGTCTGCTCATCCGTCAAAAAGAGAGCGGCGGATTGATCCACCTGCATGATCGAGCACATGGACCTTGTATAAGGGAAGGAGATCATCCGGTTGGAATCGGTGATGTTTAAAATTTCATCCTTTGTCTTCCTTCTTTGAAACCAGGAAAACGGATTTTCTTCCGCAATTTTCGAGAAATCGGAACAAAAGTTTCCCAATTCTTCCTTGTGGTCTTCTATGGATAAATTTTTATGATGCCGCAAGGCATTTTCAAAGAGCGGATAGATATGGATGGGAAAGGCCAAACCGTATTTCAATTCAAGAAGCGTGAGCGGATCGCGTAGATCGCCTGCCATCCAGGGTTTTTTTGCGGAAGGATTCCATTGCTCAAACACAGTGCCTTTGGTTCTGGCCTCAATTTTTCGGGAATGAAACGCTTCACCACCGCAGATCAATGCGAGCCTGGTCTCACCGGAAAGAATTTTTGCGGCGTATTGATTCACAAACCACTGGGGAGCAGTTGCCCCAATCCACGTATAGGCCTTATTTTTTGGCTTGATGCGCAGCTTTGATTCAAGTTCGGAAAGGGGATCGTCATATTGACGGGACAGGATATTCACCAGGCAGAGCGTGTCGGTTTGCCGAATGAGATCTTTTCCGCAGGAATCCTTTTCCGCTTCCCGAATAGCTTTTTCAATAAGATCCAGAGGTGTTTTAATATCCGTTTCATCGTTTGATCGGTTTACAACTTGACCGATGCCGATGATCACCGGTTTTTTTTTATGATCACAGTTTTGCACTTCATTCCTCCCGAAGATAAGGTATCCGTCATAGCGGTTCGTATTGCTTTTACGGTAATCCAGCCGAAGCAGACTTTGCAGTTCTGATTTTAAAACCGTGGATCTGATTTTAAGTAGGCAGAGTTTTACGGGTTGCAGTTTACTCCAGCTTACTCAGGAGAAGCTGAAGCTGTTTCCATTCTTTTTTGGAAAATTTGTTAATAAAATGGCCATTGATCTCGTTAAAAATGGATAAAAATGTATCCCTGTACTTTTGAGCCTTTGGGGAGAGATAGATGCTCAGCGTTCTTCGGTCCTCAAGCACCGGGCGTCTTTCCACCCATCCGTCTCTTTCCAGTCGATCGATCAATCCTGTTATTGTAGCGCGATCCGTGTCTATTTTTTCCGCCAGTTGGCTTGGTAAAGCCCCTTCAAACTCGATCACCGCCATCAGCATAAAAAATTGTGAATGCGTTAGATTGAATTTTGCGATTTTATCCCGGTAGCACCGGGTGATTTTACGGCTGAGGCTGCCGAGCTGAAAGCATATGCAGTTCTCAAAAGTCATGGAAATGTCCTTTTGCTGGTTTTGTCCCCGGCCTGTTTCAAAAAATATCGTCTTTCAGCGGTTACGATTCAAAACCGACCCATGTGGTCAGACTGTCCGCGGATTCCCGATCGGTTATGATTTTATTTGCCGGGAAATCCGGGTCCGGATATCCAATGGCAATGGAGATGACGATTCGTTTGGATTCCGGGATCCCTGCCATCTCGCGAGCGACTTCCGGATATAGGACTCCCTGATCTTCGATACAGGTTCCCAGGCCAAAGTGCAAAGCAGCAAGACAGATATTCTGCATCACCGCCCCCACATCAAGCAAAGGGCCGTTTTCAGTCAGCGATCGGTCAGTCATGAGGATTATTGCGGCCGGTGCATCAAAAAAGCGAAAGCCGCGCTCCAGCCACTCCGTCCGTTTTTCTTTATCTTCTCTCCGTATATCCATCAGTTTAAAAAGCTTCTTGGCCAGCTCAACCTGCCGTTTTCTGTAAATGCTTTCCCTGGACCAGCCCACAACCAGATGTTCCGGCTGCATAGGTTCCATGTTCTTCAGCTTTTCAACCACAGCCGATCGAATTTTATCGAGGATATCTCCGGTTACAACCGTAAATTCCCATGGCTGGGTGTTCATGGCGGAAGGGGCTCGGCCGGCAATATTCAGAATGTCTGTTATCACATTTTTGGGCACCTTTTCGGATGTAAAGGCCCGTATACTTTTTCGTTCTTTTATCGCTTCGATTAGATTCATCAATTAACTCCTTTCTGTTGATGGCTTCAGGTGACAATTTTTATCCTTTAATGAAGTAGACAATTCCGACAAATAGCAATTATATCCGAACGATTATTGACCTGGCTCTTTGTGGTCTGCTCCGGCAGCCATTTTTGAACCATATCGTTTGCATACTAATTATATAAATGCAAACTTTATCTGGTTTCCTTTTTGCACTTTGCAGGCAAAAGTCGGAACGTATTCATTGAGGGCTTGCGTCTGAAAAAAACGTCTGATCTCAGCATATAGTGGTTATCAGGTGGGAAAAAGGAATAGCTCTGTAAGATTACTCAGGTTTCTGCTAATAACAACATAATGACAAACAGTTGGAAGCCGTTTGTGAAAGCTTCAGGATTGTTTGTATATGGCAACAGGATGGGAACCTTGAGGAGTTTTTCCCGTATTTGTACGTCTCTCTCAATCTCTTCGGGATTATGAAATGAGGCGTGGCAATCGGATTTTTTTATTGCTTTTCCTGCACACTGATCGTTTTTAGAAAGGATATCAAACGTTCCCGGTCACCAGAAGAAGCATAGCAATAAAATGAAAGATGCAATTCAATCCATGTCCCAGCTCTTACAAAATGCGCTCTCAAATTAGATTGCATACAACCATTTCGTTTTAATTCATATGTCACAACATCCCAATTCCCTTCCTTAACAAAAGAGACTTTTTGCGGTTTTAGAAGGCCTGCTTTTTTCCAGCGAATTATATTACTCTCCCAATTCTGTTTCATACCTGAATAACGATGGCTCGATTCAAACCAACCGTAAATATAAAAGTCCACCTTTCTATCTTCAAATGCGAAATACTGGTAGCTTTCCATACTGCTTAATGGTTTTTTTAGATCTCCTTTTGGAATTGTCAGCGATAGCTTACTTGTAGGAACTGTAACCTCATAGGATTTTGCTTTTTCATTGATTACAATTGCAGGTTCAGACTTTTTTTGATGAGAGGGGCAGCCCGTAAGCAAAATAAAAACCATTGCTGACAGTATTATGTATTGAGACTTTTTATATCGCATATGCAACACAATATGTGAATCAACCAAGAGGGAGGGGGATAATACCACTATCCGGCTATCGGGGATGCTATTTAGCCTGATTGATGTTAAGCATAAGCCTGGCTGAGGACTTTTTTAATTGTGATATATCCTTTTTGTTCACTTTGATTGAATTTTCGTTTTTTTCGATTTCTTTTGCAAGCAGGAGCTTAGTCGCTTCAAGTTCCTTCATATTTTTCTTTACGGCTACTCTTCTTTCGTTGTTTTCCCGTACGTTATCTCTAATATCGACTCTATTATTGTTCATATCAATTG
>JAQYVL010000092.1 GCA_030145525.1 Desulfobacterales bacterium | reverse complement strand
TCGGCAGAATTCGAAAACTTAACATTGGGCCCTCGTATATGACCCTTTTTACTGTAGGAGACCAGCTTCTTTGGGGCGCAGCCGAGCCGATCAGGCGCATGCTCGGAATTGCGCTTGAATTCCTTTCATGATGCCCGATTTTAAAAATATGCATAACCATTGGGTAAGGTAGTTTTCTCAAGCCATGACACCCGATGACAGCACCTGAGAAAAATGGATCAATCTGTCTGTACAAATGAAATAATAAAATTAATAATCGTATAAAGGCTTATAAACTGTGAAAAAATCAAAAAATCAATATATCGATCCGGCGAAAGAAAAAGAAACACTCTTGGAAGAAATAGCAGGTCTGAGCCGGGCAAAAAAAATCAATGAAGTTCTGTTCAGGATATCGAATTCAGTGACTACTTCTTCCGACCTGAATCAACTGTATTCCTCGATTCATCGGTCCCTGAACAAAATTGTGAATGTTTCAAGCTTTTATATTGCAATGTACAATCAAGAAACGGATTCGATCATTTTTCCCTTTTATACAAAGGATGAAGATTCTGATCAGATTGAACTTGATGAGCTGGACAATTATACACCTGTCATTTCGGATATACTGAAAACGGGCAGGTCGCTGATGCTCACAAAAAAAGACTTTTTCAAACGCTTTCAAAAATCAGATCAAGAATCGTCATTCAGACTGCCGGAGATATGGATCGGAATCCCGTTAAAAATTCAGGATGAAGTCATAGGTGTTATGGCTTCGCTAAGCTATACGAATCCAAATCAATATGACAAGACCGATATAAATGTGCTTCACTCGGTTTCCAACCAGGCAGCAATTGCCATCGAACGGAAAAAAGCGGAAGAGTTCCTCCGGGCAAGCGAGAAAAGACTTACAATGGCTTTGGAAGCCACCAGTGAAAGCATTTGGGACTGGAGGCTTGACAAGAAAAATCTTTATATTGATCCGCGTTTATTCAAAGTCATAGGCTATGAGACAAATGAGTTTTTAAATATTTATGACCAGTGGGCTCAACATGTTCATCCGGATGATTTAAAACCTGTCAGAGATACAATAATAGAACATATTAAAGGAAAAACAGACAAATTTGAATCCGAGTTTCGTGTAAAAACAAAAAACGGGTCATGGGTATGGCTTTTGTGCAGGGGCAAGGTCGTTCAAAAAAGCAGCAAAAATAAAGCGAAAAGAATGATTGGAACATATACGGACATAACCAACCAGAAAAATACAATAAATGCACTGGAAGAAAGTGAAGAACGGTTCCGAACGCTGCTGAAAGCCTCATTCGGAGGAATCGGGATACATGAAAAAGGCATGATGCTGGATGCCAATCAAGGGCTTGCAGAGCTTACAGGCTACAATCATGATGAACTGATCGGCATGAACGGCCTGCTGCTTATCGATGAAAAGTGGCGTGATATGGTTATGGAAAAAATTGTTGCCGGCTATGAAAAGCCCTATGACGCTGTAGGTCTTCGAAAAGATGGATCAACCTATCCAATAGAAATACAGGGAAAGGCGATCCCCTATCATGGCCGAATGGTGAGAGTTACAGAGTTCAGGGATATCACGGAACGGAAAAAAGCAGAAGATGCTTTGAAAGAAAGTGATGAACGGCACAGAATTCTTTCTGAAGTAACTCTGGAAGGAATCATTTTCCATGAAAAAGGCGTTGCGATTGACATCAACGACTCCTTTGCCAGAATGTTCGACTATGAGCACTCGGAAATCATAGGAAATAATTTTGTGGAAAAGCTGGTTGCCCCCGAACACAAAAAAAAAGTTTATCAAAATATCGAATCCCGCGGTGAACTGCCTTTTGAAATTATGATGGCCAAAAAGGACGGCACAATTTTTCCTGTTGAAATTGAAGCCAGAAATATTGAATACAGGAAAAAGTTTCTTCGAGTTGCGTCCGTAAGAGATCTTTCGGATCGCAAACGCACGGAAGAAAGGCTGATACAGCTTCAAAAAATGGAGGCCATCGGTACACTGGCAGGAGGAGTTGCCCATGATTTTAATAATCTGCTCGGCGGCATACTCGGAAACGTAGGACTTTTGAAAATTAACATTCCCGTTGAGAATCCATCCTTTAAAAAGATTCTTACCATTGAAAAGATCGTTCAAAGAGGAGCAAATCTTGCGAGACAGCTTTTGGGATTCGCCCGGGGCGGAAAATATCAGGTTATGCCCATCAACCTGAATCTCCTGGTGAAGGAGACTTTGGAAATGTTCGGCAGGGCCAACAAAAACATCCAGTTACATACAAATTTTCAAAAAGACGCATGGGTCATCGAAGGCGACCGAAACCAGCTGGAGCAGGTTGTGTTAAATCTTTTTATCAATGCCTCCGATTCCATGCCCGAAGATGGCGATATCTATATTGATACCAAAAATACGTTTTTATCTGAAATTGCGGCAAAACAACATATGGGAGAACCCGGCGATTATGTTACGATAACGGTAAGAGATACCGGGCACGGAATGGATCAGGAAACAAGGGCTAAGGTTTTTGATCCGTTTTTTACAACCAAAGAACCCAGCAAGGGTACAGGCCTTGGATTGTCTTCTGCATACGGTATTATTAAAAACCATAATGGCCATATCGATGTTTACAGTGAGCTCGGCAGAGGAAGCATTTTTAAAGTCTTTTTACCTGCCTCCGAAAAAGAAACAACAGAGCAGAAAGAAATAGATTACAAGCTGTTAAAGGGTAATGAAACCGTTCTTCTTGTCGATGATGAATATGATTTCCGTGATGCCGGAGAGGAGATGCTGAGGGTCATGGGATATGAAGTGATCACAGCGAAAAACGGAAAACAGGCGGTTGAAATTTTTTCCTCAATGCGGGATAAGATTGATCTGGTAATTCTTGATATGATCATGCCTGTCATGGGAGGCGGTGAAACGTTTGACGCCTTAAAAAAGATCAGAGCGGATATAAAGGTTATTCTTTCAAGCGGATACAGCACCGACAGTGAAGCTGCGGAAATACTCGCCAGAGGCTGCAACAGCTTTATTCAAAAACCTTTTGGTATGATCGAGCTCTCCCAAAAACTAAGAGAAACTCTGGATGAAAAAAAAATAACTTGAAAAAAAACTTCAAACCAATAATCATTAATAAACAATTTTATGTCAAGAAACGGAGAATAAATATGAAAGGGCTACTTTACGGTATCAACGATTCCATTTTGTCTATTCGAAAAACAAGCATTTGCCTGATTCTTTTGTGCCTTCTGTCTGTTATCCTGATCGGATGTGTTTCTCCGCGAATAAACCTTTTCTCTTTCGGTACGGACCCTCTGCGGGAATATACCATTGACGGTGAAGGTGATAGCAAAGTACTTGTAATATCAGTAAAAGGGGTTATCCGGGATACAAGAAGAGACGGTTTCTTCAGATCAGGCCCCAGCATGCTTCAGGAAATAGTGGCACAGCTCAGAAAAGCGGAGAAAGATGAAGATATAAAAGCGGTACTTCTTAAAATCGACTCTCCCGGAGGAACGGTTACAGCAAGTGATATCATTTACAATGAGATCCAGCGATTTAAAGAAAAGACAGGGACAAAGATTGTCGTCGCTATGATGGGTGTTGCAGCATCAGGCGGTTATTATATCTCTCTTCCCGCAGATTATATCATAGCCCACCCGACAACCATTACCGGATCGGTCGGAGTTCTGTTCCCCCGATGGCAGGCTTTCGGCCTGATGGAAAAAATTGGTGTTCGCCGTGATGTAAGCAAATCAGGCAAACTCAAGGATATGGGTTCTCCTTTTCGGGAGCCCACCAAGGAAGAAGAAAAGCTGTTTCAAGAATTAACCGATGGTTTGAACGACCGTTTTCTCACCCTTGTTAAAAAACACCGCAACCTTGAGCCGAAAAACCTCGAAGAAGTGGCAACTGCAAAAGTTTTTCTTGCCCAGGATGCTCTTGACAAAGGCCTTATTGACAAAGTCGGATATCTAAACGAAGCGGTGGACAAGGCAAAAACAATCGCAGGTCTCCGAAAAGATGCCAAAGTCATCGCCTATCGCCGCACAGAACAACCCAATGACAACCTCTACAACACATCAACGGGCCAATACAGCGATGGGCAGAAATCTCTTGTCAATCTTGATTTACTCAAAGGACTGCCACCGCACCTGAAGGGCGGTTTCTACTACATATGGGCACCCGGAATCAGCGACTAAGAGGGGTAGCTGTTCCGGTTTAAAAGTTACATGAGAGCAAGACGCCTGAGACATGGCGAACCAGGCCCCAGACAAAATCGGCGGCAAAATAATCTTCAATGGAGCGATCAAAAAGAATTGAAAACCTGGGTTCGAACTCTTCGTCGCCTTCCCATAAAAGATAATACAGAAGCACTTTGGGAAACGGAGAAAAAACATACCCGGCATCCGACTGGGGAAAAGGGCGACCACCAATTGTTTCTGCTGCCATTTTGAATGCTGAAATATTCCTGCCGAAACGCTTCAAAAGAGAGCGGGTTTCCAATTCGTGAGGTCCCTGAAAAAAATGAGCGTCTTTAAGATCTTTTTCGCTTACAATCTCCTGCCGCAGCGGCGCAGATGTTATCTGAAGAAGATACACAAGCGCTAACAACTCCATCAAAGGGTCATCGAGAGGCCTCCAATCTCCCTGTGTCTTTTTTCGAATACACTTCTCCCGGATATTGACCAGAAGATCCTTATCCAAAAACCGGATTCGAATCTCCCCTGACGGCTCAAGCTGGGTCAGTGCGATTCTGCAGAGTTCTTCCGAATCTTTTTTCTGCAGATTTGTCCAGTGTTCAGAAGGAACTTTTATCTTCCCCATAGAATCCTTTCTTTTAGAAGGCCCCATTGGGGAATCGGATTTAAGTCCCCTTTTCTGCATACTCAAAAAGTGAATTTTAGATTTTTATAGAGACCTTTTTGAATCGAATTTGCTTCATATTGAAATTTATTCCGGCTTGTCAGGAGCAGGAAATAAGGGCTATCTTCAAAGTTGTATGTGAATTGTCATCCCAGGGCCAAAACTTTGCGACAATGACATAACTCCCGAATTCTCTTTCAAAAAGAGTCTGGTTGACCCGGATCCCACCCGAAGCTTTAGTCAGATCAAGATCTTCGCTATTGGGTTTTACACCCTTTGGCTTTCTTGCAGGCCCCAGAATATTTGTCAACGTTTTATCCCATTCATTAATTTCATCGTTAGAAATGACAACCTCGAAATAATCGTCCTGATCACATCGTACTTCATGAATTGCCAGTCCTTGACATCGGTCAATAATTTCTTGTAAATTCATAATTGCTCTTCCTCTGGGTTCAACAGGGCAAAAAAAGAAAATTTTGATCGTATTTATGAAAGCAAAGAATCAAGTTTGCTAAGAATTTCCTAAAAGGTATGATCAGATAAACACGTTTTGAAAAGAATATCAAAACATTTTCAAAAAAAATTTCTATCTGTTTTTAAAGCGCGAATCACGATAATTCCCCGAATGTTAAAGACCGCAAACAAATAAAATCTTACCTGCTGAAACACCTGTTTTTTATCATTTCTAAAAAAAGTTGGCTTTTTTAAAAAAAACTGTTGCATTTAATTTAATTTTTGTTTATGTATTTAAACAAACAGAGCGACTCCCAAAACCGTCAACCCTCCGGCTGGATAAAACATGCGGTAATATAGATGCCGGGCGAGTAAAAATACAAGGTGCAATCATGGCTGTTTCCAAATTCGAATCTTTTCTCCAGCGGGTCTATAATGCCACCGGAATCAGTTCCCAGAACGAACTGGCAAAGGTTATGGATATTAATCGTTCTGCGATTACCCAGGCAAAAAAAAAGGATGGTTTCCCTGCCAAATGGCTTCTGAACCTTTACAGGCTTTATGGATTAAATCCGGACTGGCTTGAAACCGGTTCCGGCCCAACCTATCTAAAGCCATCAGACCCTGACAGCTCCGAATTCAAAGGAATCCCGAAAGTCAAGGCCAGACTTTGCGCAGGAGGCGGTTCGTTTGAGGTTGGGTCTGAAATCGAAAGATACTATTCCTTCAGAAATGAATGGCTGGCACAGAAAGGCAACTCCGACAAGATGGTGCTGATGGATATTTTCGGGAACAGTATGTCGCCGGAACTGAAAGATGGCGACACGGTGCTTGTTGACGAATCCCAGAAGGATGTGCTGGCCGGAGCCCTCTTTGCCGTTGGAATTGATGATACCATTATGGTGAAAAGAGTTGAAAAACATCCCAAAAAGCTGGTCCTGCTCAGCGACAACAAGGACTACTCGCCAATTTTTCTTCATAGTGAAGAGATGGATACAATCCGGATTATCGGAAAGGTAATATGGGTATGCAGAGAATTCAGATAATACAGAATCATACAAAAAGCATTTTTACTGATAAGGCAGCGGTTCATTTTTTTTGCAGCACGTGTTCATTTATATATATTCTGATTTATTTTATGCAACTTCATTTTTATCTTTTCGCAACACCCTTTGCACAGACCGATAAAAAAGGAGAATTGAAAATGACAAAGCATATTTTTGTTCAGTATCATCATGAGTATTTTGAGTATCATGGGAATACGATAGTCGAACGGATCAGAAAAGGAACCGGAAATACAATCAGCCGGGACTGGATCATTTTTGACTCTGTTGAAGAGGCTCAGGATTATTTTCACAACAACTGTGAAGTTTAAAAGTATCCTACCTGAATCGAAGAAGTGAAAAGGAGCAATAAAATGTTAGAGAGAATCATCGACTATCTGCTGGAGTGTGTTTTTATGGCTATGGTCCTTGGGATATCGATCCTGGGAACCCTGGCTGCCGGGTTATAAACAGTGCCTTAGGAAAAACGGTCAATTCGCCTGATTTAAGAGATTATAAAATTTCTTTCTCATTAAAATATAGTGTTCAGAGGTTACAGGACATCAGACGATTCTGTTTTTTTGTTTAATGCTTCTGTTTTTCCGGCGTAACGATCTGATCTTCAGGTGCATCAGGAGCCTCGGAAACCGAATTTTTTTGGTCAGGAGAAAATTCGATCTCCTTTTCCTCTTTTTCCATTGCAT
>JAQYVL010000091.1 GCA_030145525.1 Desulfobacterales bacterium | reverse complement strand
ATAACGACACTCGGAGTCAACACGGTGATTATGGCTCTTCCGGCTGTTTCTTGTTATTATCTTTTCGGCCCGCTGCTCAAAAAGAAAAATTCTGTCGCTGCCCCGGCATCGTTTGCCGCCGGCTTTCTGGCTGTTTTTTTTTCGGCAATTCTGCTCGGCGGAGCATTGATTTTTACCGAAAAGAATTTCTGGGAAGTTTCTTCACTGGTGGTGATTGCTAACTTTCCGGTTATGGTTATTGAAGGAATTGTAACTGTTTTTTGTGTGGGGTTTTTGAAAAAAGTGCATCCGGAGATTTTTCCATGGATGGAGCAATAATCTTTGATTATGGAGAGGGATATGCGGCATGTAATTATAACTCTGGGCATTGTTTTCTGGTGGACAGCCGGAACGGCATTGGCCCATAAGGTGAACATCTTTGCGTGGGTTGAAGGAGATACCGTTTATACCGAGAGCAAATTCAGCGGCGGGAAAAAGGTGAAAAATGCGCCCGTGGAAATCTATGGCATAGATGGAACAAAGCTTCTGGAAGGGAAAACCAGTGAGCTCGGTGAATTTTCTTTTCCCGCACTCCGGAAAACGGGAATGAAAGTCGTTCTTCTTGCCGGGATGGGGCATGAAGCGGAATGGACGATTTCGGCTTCGGAACTGCAGGGGAATGATCCGGAACCGACAGATCCGGAGGAAATAAAAAAACCGGTTTCGAAAAAGGTGGAGAGGATTTCAACATCTCCCTGTTTGAACGCAGAGGAGATTCGGAACGTGGTTGAAAAAACGATGGATAAAAAGTTACAGCCGATGATGCGGGATTTGAGAAAATCTTTGAATCCGGATCAGGAGCCGGGTTTCAGGGAAATCCTGGGAGGCATCGGCTATATTATTGGTCTGATCGGAGTTGCGGCTTATGTTCACTCCCGAAAGAAAAAGGACTGATGGCTTCGTAAAAAGTCCAATTTCTGTGTTGCGCTTCATCCCTCGTCACTGCGGAGTAGGCTGACTACGCCTCATTCCTCGTGATTAGCGCGCCTTGAACTTGAACTTTTTTCTTTGCCATCGAAATTTTGACTTTTTACAAATGCATTAAGGACTGATGGTCTAAGTCTATGATACAGGAACCGTTTGCAGCAGGATCATCATTGATCCATCGTCTGGATCCAAGATTCAGAATCGTTCTGGTTTCAGCATTTTCAATCGTTGTAGCTATCTCAAACCATATTCCTGCCCTTTTAAGCGCCCTTGCTGTTTCCATTGTACTGGCGGCGATGGCCCGTCTGAATTTAAAAGAGGTGCTGAAACGGCTTCGGGTCGTTTTTTGGTTTTTGCTTCTGATCTGGGTAGTTTTGCCGCTTACCTTTGAGGGAAATTCACTGTATCGTGTTGGGCCGTTTACGATTACGGAGCCCGGAGTGCTGCTGTCGATAAGAATTACCATCAAATCGACAACCATTCTGCTCGCGCTTATGGCTATGATTTTAACAATGACGATTGTTACGACAGGGCATGCTCTAAACCTTCTGCATCTTCCTGAAAAAATCGTTCATCTGCTTTTAATGACATATCGATATATTTTTGTTATCGAACAGGAGTACCAGCGCCTGCTGACAGCAATAAAAATCCGCGGATTCCGCTCCGACACCAGCATTCATTCTTACAGAACATTTGCATACCTGATCGGGATGCTTTTTGTTCGTGCATCAACCCGTGCCCAGCGCGTTCATCACGCGATGCTGTGCCGTGGATTCAGAGGCAGGTTCTACACGCTTGCCCGATTCAAGCCGTCAGTCCGGAATTGGGTTTTTTCTATATTGATGGCAGGTGTCACTGCGGGACTTATTGTTATGGAGATCAACAGTTATGGATAAAAATGGCGTGATTATTCAACTCGAAAAAGTATGCTTTGCGTATCACGGCGGAAACAATGTAATTGATGAATTGGACCTGACATTTCATCAGGGAGACAGGCTCGGAATTATTGCTCCAAACGGCAGCGGTAAAACAACCCTGTTCCATATTATTATGGGGCTTTTGAAGCCATGCAGCGGAAAAATTGAAATTTTCGGCAGACCGGTTCAAAAGGAAAAGGATTTTCATAGTGTCCGCCGCAGGATTGGTCTGCTTTTTCAGGATGCGGATGATCAGCTTTTCAGTCCGACGGTTCTGGAGGATGTCGCTTTTGGGCCTTTAAATATCGGCAAATCAAAGGAAGAGGCAATCTCGATTTCACGAAGAATACTGGACTTTCTCGGGCTTTCCGGTTTTGAAGATAGAGTTACATTCAAACTTTCAGGAGGAGAGAAGAGATTTGTCTCTCTGGCCGCGGTGCTTGCCATGGAGCCTGCGGTGCTCCTCCTTGATGAGCCGACAGCCGGCCTGGATGGGCATACCAAGGCGAAACTGATTGAGGTGTTAACCGGGCTCGACCTGCCCTATATTGTAATATCCCATGAATATGATTTTATTACAGCCGTTACCGGGCAGATATATACAATTGAGAATGGAAAGATTTTTCTGGATGAAGAGCTTCATGTCCATCAGCATGAACATGTCCACAGGATGGGGAAACAGCCTCATAAGCATATATAGTTCGTTTTCACCCGAAGTATTCATTATATTTTTAACACTTGCATTCATTTCTAAAAAATGAGTAAAGTTTCCGTAAATTTTGTAACGATGAAAAATTAATAGGAGGAGTTTCTATGGCAACATCGGCGGCTTTCGACAATGAAAAATATCTGGCAGAGCAGACTTCAGAAATCCTTGAAAGGGTTAACAAATTTGGTGATAAACTTTACCTGGAATTTGGAGGAAAACTTCTTTATGATTTTCATGCCGCAAGGGTCCTGCCAGGATACAATCCGAATGTCAAAATGGCGCTTCTCCAAAAATTGAAAGATAAAGCGGATGTGTTGCTTTGTATTTATGCAGAGGATATTGAAAGGAAAAAGATGAGGGCGGATTTTGGAATAACCTATGACTCAGACGCCCTTAAATTGATTGATGACTTAATGGGATGGGGCGTAAGTGTTCTGGGTGTTGTCATAACCCGTTTCAATGGCCAGCCCGGAGCGAAATTGTTTAAAAACAAACTGGAAAGGAGAAACGTAAAAGTTTATACCCACCAGTATACAAAAGGTTATCCCACAAATGTTGATCTAATTGTAAGTGAAGAAGGCTAT
Organism: Desulfobacterales bacterium; assembly: GCA_030145525.1. GTDB lineage: Bacteria > Desulfobacterota > Desulfobacteria > Desulfobacterales > SURF-7 > JAQYVL01. Next base: position 5,492 of record JAQYVL010000091.1, on the reverse strand, counting down.
GGGGCTAACGATTATATTGAGACGGACAAACCTCTGGTCATTGTTACCGGCCCCGGTCCTGGAAGTGGAAAACTGGCCACATGTCTCTCGCAGGTATATCATGACTATAAAAAAGGTATAAAATCAGGATATGCAAAATTTGAAACATTTCCTATATGGAATTTATCCCTCAAACATCCGGTAAATATAGCATATGAAGCTGCAACGGCAGATATTAAAGATTTCAACCTCATTGATCCCTTCCACCTGGAAACCTACAATAAAAAAGCAATTAACTATAATCGTGATGTGGAAGTGTTTCCAATTCTGCGAAGAATATTGAAGAAAATAAGCGGAGGTAAACCTTTTTATCATTCTCCGACAGACATGGGTGTGAATCGGGCAGGTTTTGCCATTACAGATGATGATCAGACAAGAGAGGCTTCAAAGCAGGAGGTGATTCGGAGATATTTTCGATATCAGTGTGAATATGCAATGGGGCTTACAGATAAAGATACTGTCCAGCGGGTAGAACTTTTGATAAAAGATTTTGATCTCAAGCACGAGTATAGAAGAGTTGTTGAGCCGGCTCGCGAGGCCGCCCTGGAAGCGCAGGAAAAAAATAAAGGCAACGAAGGTGTTTATTGCGGCGCGGCTTTAGAGCTAAAAGACGGTACTATTATTTCCGGTAGTAATTCATCTCATCTCCATGCCGCATCCAGCCTTGTGTTAAATGCGGTTAAGCATCTGTCGGGAATCCCTGATAAGATTAAACTCCTTCCGCCAAATGTCACTGACTCGGTTAGAAATCTCAAAACAAAAATTTTAAACGAAAAAAATCTCAGTATGGATTTGCTGGAGGCGCTTATTACTCTCAGCATCAGCGCGACAACAAATCATACGGTTGAACTGGCTATGGAAAAATTGGTTGACCTTCAGGGTTGTGAAGCCCATATGACTCATATCCCCACTCCGGGCGATGAGGCGGGATTGAGGCGTCTTGGAATCAACCTGACCAGTGATCCGAATTTTTCAACAAAAGATCTTTTTATTTCGTGATTATTTCATAATTGTCTGTGTGACGACGGGTGTTAAAAAAGGTTTCTGATAGAGAGGAGTAGCTTCTCAGGTTTGGTTTTCATCCGGTGGGACAGCACCGATGGACTCGGCATCTTTTTCAGCAATTTCAGCTTTTGCAGCTGCTTTTGCAGCCCGTCTGGAACTTTTTATTGCGGTTTGTTCCGCTTTCATCGCTTCCGATTCTTTTTCGGAAAGTTTGTGTTCATCCGTCCCGGAAGATTTCCCTTTTTCCAGTTCCTGCATTTTCTGTTCGGCGATTCCGGCTGCTTCTTCCGCATCTTTTTCCGCTTTTCGTGCGCTTTTTTTTGCATTTTCGAGTGCATCAAGCGCTTCCGCGATTTCATTTGCCGTGCCCTCTTCCGGTTCAGCATCCAGATCGATATCTTCGGCCGCCATCACCAGCGTAACGATCGGGAGTCTTGTAATAATGGAATCCAGGGGGCCGCCAAACTGATCGAGAAGCTGGTCGTTTTTCAGCCGGAAAGGGAGGAACACAAGCTCTGCATCAGAAGAATATGCGGAAATAGTATCAGCATTTGGTTTTGCAATGATTTCCGGCTCTGCGTCAATGCGTATTTCATCAAGAGTTTGTTTCAAGTCGTCGACTGTTTTTTGAGATTCCGGATCGTGGCCGGCTGCCAGCACACGGATTTTTGAATCTTTCCAGTCATCGCTTCGTGTCATGAGATATGCAAGCAGGAGCATCAGTCGACTGGAGGCATCTCCCCACCACCACACATCAATACGTCGATGTTCAGAGGGAATGTTTTCAAGCTTTTACAACAGACTTTGTTTGGCATCGAGCACCAGAAGATTGCAGCCGAGCCGATACGCCGTCCTCAGATGGCGCCCATATTGAGATCGGACAATGGGACTGCTGTCATCATCTGATGATTTTATCCAGTTTAACAAAATCGTGTTTGCCTTGAGAGGACCGATCCCGTAGGACTGCAGAATCGTATGCAGCCCCAGGCTGAGTGTCGGGGTAGTTACAAGCAGGGGGAATGCATCGGACCCGGCTTTTGCAATATCGCTTTGAAGCGTTTCCTCCATTTCTGAACGCAGTCTTATCATCTTTGCCCCCCAGCCTTCGAGAATCTGAACCGCTGTAACAAATCCGCTTCTTCCTTTGAACCATGAAGCGAATTTTAAGATTTTCTCACGCCTGTTGCTGTCACCTGTAAACACAAGCAGGTGGGGACGCCAGTTTCGTGGATGTTCCGGTTCTTTTGAAGCAGCGATAAGATGTTCGTGTATTTGCTGGATATGATGGGAACGGCGGCTGTCTGCCCACCTGGCCGGTCCGGATGTTCGAAGGAGATACTGGTAGATAGCAATCAATACGGCGATTGCAATGATACCTGCGGAAAGATCGATGGCCAGAATAACACCGAAGCAGGCAAGACATCCTACGAGGCTTATTCTGTAATCATAGAGGCGGAATCTGGGGCGAAAGGACGGACTGTCCGCCCGGCTCTCAAAATAGGTTGCATAGTTCAGCAGGCCATAGGAAATCAGAAAAAACATGGAGACAACTGGCGCTATAACGTTCAGATTCCCCAGGCCGATTGTGACCAATGCGATGACGGCGGAGAGAAGAACACCCCGGCGGGGGTTATCGTTAGTGCCCGAGCCTTTCGCAAACGGCAGGAGAAATGGAAAAATTCGATCTCCTGCAAGAGATTGAAGTATCCGGGGAGCGCCCAGAAAGGATGCCATTGCAGAAGAAAGGGTTGCCGCGATAACTCCGGCGGTAATCAGAAAATCGATTGCTGCAACACGGTTCATTGCGTTATAGTCTGAAACAAGGACATCTCGGGAAAGGGATGAGGCAAACAGGAGCGTTCCAAAAAAATATACAAATATGGAAACTCCAATGGCAAGAAAGGTTCCGGTTGGAAGACTCTTTCCCGGGTCTTTCAGATCGCCGGACATGCTGACGCCCTGGGTAAAACCTGTGACTGCCGGGAAAAATATTGCAAAAAGCACCCAGAATCCCAACCCGCCTTCAGGAGCAGACCAATTCTGCGTCAGATTGGAATTGTCCCATTGCATCAGACCTCCTGCAAAAAATGAAACAAGTGCTGCTAATAAAATAAACATGACCACATACTGGAAACGTGTTGCCCAGTCCGCACCGAGCCAGGCAAAAATAAACAGGAAGGCCACAGCTGATGCCGCTATAATTTGAGGCATTGAGCCGTAAGAACCATTTGGAATGAGGCTTGCTACAACTTCACCGAAACCGATGCAATAAAAGGCAATTGAAACAGACTGTGCAAGGAAAAGGACAATTCCTATTGCGCCACCGAATTCAAGCCCAAGGGTTCTGGATATGAGATAGTAATCTCCGCCTCCCTTTACGTGAAGGTTTGTAGCAATGGCGGAAAGGGATATGGTCGTTAATATGGTTATCCCATTTGCGATGGCCAAAATAATCAATGTCCGGCTAAGACCGGCATGTCCTACGACATAGCCCAGACGCAGAAAGAGAATTATTCCGAGGATGGTGAGGATGCTGGGGGTGAAAACACCTGCGAAGGTTCCAAGGGTTCCCTTGGCTTTTCCTTTATCCTTGACTTCAGTTGCATTATTATCCATGAAACTTCCCGGTTTTTACTTCAATACCTTACTGGTTTTATTTTGGGGCAGATGGTACTCAAGCCTGATCATGATTTTGTAAAATATTATTGGTAAGAATCAAAAAGATCAATAAAAGAATATAGATAAAAGAATATAGCTTAAACAGTTTAAAATGACAGCAAAAAAATATAATGTTTCATATGAGAGGTATTGATCTGTGAATAACTGGAATTTAATCTGATAAGTCAAAATTTAAGTTTTTGAAAACATTTGACAGAATGCAGATACCCATTTCAAGTTGCATGCGGATTCCATCTTGGGTATTGGTAAGATACTTGAGAAGGATTATATGGTCTAATCTTCATTTTTTTAGGAGAATGTCAGGATTTTTCATATACCATATATAGTGGGGAAACTTTTTAATCTAATTTTCAGCTTGGTACAAATCACTGGAAACAATCACAAACTCTGTGGCTTATCGAAATCCTTTGATCGGCAAATCCAATCACTACAATTCTGGTAATGATAGGGTAATTGCCTATATTGCTTTTTCGAATGTCTATAACGTATAATAGCTATATTTCAACTATATTTGTGATTTTTTGAATAACATCATTAACGGCGTCTGAATTCGTTATGACGACTTCGACTGCATTTTCAGGACAGTTTTGTGCGCAACGGCCACAACCACGGCAGCTTTCATTAATATGGGATTTATCATCAATGACCGAAATCGCATCGACAAAGCAATGCTTTTCACATATCCCGCAACCTTTGCAGTCATCGTTAATACGGACATCCACCCCCTCCATCTTATGAATGATCCGGTCACCGATCGAGCGTTTCAAATTAGGGAGAGACGCCCACAGGCAGCAGCACTCACAGCAATTGCAGATGGTCAAAATTTTGTTGCCGTGATCGATCCCCATCCAGACATCATCCACCTGGTCCCGTCCGATCATCTGAATCAATCCGGCCTTCTCACATTTCTCCTGATGTTCCAATGCCTCTTCCACCGAGACTTCGCGTCCGATTTCGGGATTGATATTCCTTGCCGATTCTCCCAAAAAAATACATCCCAGCGTCTCCGGATAATTTTCACACTTTATTCCGGCACGGCAAATGCACTCATTCATCAAAAATCTAAAACCGGCGGTTTGTATAAAATGCCGGACGATGTCGGACGGCACAACGGTACTGCCGGTAGAAGCAACTGTTTTATCAATCGGGAGGAAAGTGATATTGGTACGTTTGAACACCAAATGATCAATTAAGGAACCCAGCAGGGGGATTCTGGTCGTGTTAGCTATCCGGCTCTTATATTTTCCGGTTTTTTTTATAAAGTTGTATCTTGACAATGACGGATGTGCCATTTCTTCTCCTTAGATATAATTCAAGTGTATATAATCATGATATCTTTCATGAATATTGGGTATCATATATTATCGATAAAAAAGAATTATGGTCATCGATAATCGATTAACACATCTACCCGCTGCCAAACTTCATTGATTGCAGCATCTATATCTGACCTGCCCCCGGGTTTAACCCCACTCTCTAAGAGAGAGTTCGACTACTTTTTTTATCGTATATGATTTTTCGATCAAGCACCAGAGGCAATCGGTGGCCTGGATTAAATTTTATATTCCAGGCCATAATTTTTGCTTAGAGGTGCGAACTGGAAAAAATCTCAGATTTTTAGCTTTATGAATTTACTGAGATCGGAACCTCATATATCAGACAACTCTTATTTGTCTGCCGCATTCCATGAGCTTTTAGAAACGAATTGAAGGTGGATTGAATCAATATATTGTATTTTTAACATATGCCTGTTAATTGTTTTTTAGCTT
>JAQYVL010000090.1 GCA_030145525.1 Desulfobacterales bacterium | reverse complement strand
AGACATTTTCTTCAAGGACTACAGGGGCAACTGAACCGGGAATAGTCCGATCATAAATACCATGCCAGTCCGCATCAGTAATATATGCGCCGCTTGCGAGCATGCAGTTATCGCCGATTTTGATTTCGTTTGCCGCGCTGATTCTCACACCGGGACAGATCAGGCAGAAATCGCCAATTGTAATGCCCGGCACATTGTCTTCATCTGCCCAGATTGAAAGCCTGACTTTATGATCGGATGAACAGATAATGTTGGCATAATCGCCTATACGCACCGGACCACTGAAAATGACAGCATTCCAGGGTTGAAAAATGGTAAGCTCTTTTCCAAGGTGCGTAAGCTGGGGGCGCAGAAACCACTCCGCATAAAATTTTTGGAACTTCAAATATATTTTTTTTATGTAATAGGGACGGTGATCTCTAAGCACGACACACTGCCTTTGTCTTTTTTTTGACCATAATCTGCTTTTAAGCTCATTTCCCCAAATTAAAGGAAACTGGCATATTCAGATTCTTTCCAGAAATTATGATTAAAGAGCTGGCAGGCGGTCGTTAGCTCATATAAGGCATCAGCCGCCATAAGAGCCACTCCGTTTGTCCAGGACATTTTTTCTTCAGGCCAGGTAATCATGTTTGGAAATGTGAATCCGCACCAACATGATCCGTCTTCAAAACATTTATCCTGAATCCAGCTGAAAACAATGGTAGCGAGACGATGGTTCCCCATCGCGGATAGTGCAAGCACAAGTTCTGAGGTCTCGGCCAGTGTGATCCATGGTTCGTCAGATACGCATCTTACGCCCAGCCCGTCGACCACAAATTTTTTCCAGTATTTGTCTATGCGTTTTTTAGCATCTTTATCTGTCAAGGCGCCGGAAAGAATCGGGTAAAACCAGTCCATTGAAAATCGGGATTTGGTCACGTTAAAAATGTGCGGCCGGTATTTTATGGCATCTCCCAGTTTTTTCAAACCCTTTTTCCAACCCGGCACGGAGCGGTTAAGAATGCCGGCAATGGCAAGTGAACACTTGAGGCTCATATAAACGGAGCTGGAACCGGTTAAAAGGCTCATACGGTCAACCCGGCTCTCGGGACTTTTGGCCCAGTAGATCTCTCCGCCGGGTGCCTGAAGCGAAAGGGCATATTCAACTGCAGTTTTCACCATGGGCCACATCATTTTTAAATATTCAATATCATGTGTAATCAGATAGTGGTGAAAGACACCCACTGCAATATAGGATGACATATTTGTGTCAAGGGTTTTGTCTTCGGGGACACCCTTTCGATAAGAGGAATACCATGCGCCGTTTTCAAGCTGATTTTGAATCATCCACTCAAAACCTGCACGAGCTTCATTGATATATCCGCCAATGGTAAGCCCCATTATGGATTCAACATGATCCCAGGGGTCTGTATGGCCATTTTTACTCCAGGGGATTTCACCGGTATCTGTCTGGATTTTTGCTATTATGGCAGCAACCGAGTCGATATCAAGCGAAAGACTTTCTCTGCTGCTTAAGGTTTTAAAATTCATTTCAATTGCCTTTCTGAAGGTTCATCACAGTCCAAGTTCGGAGAATCAGTTTTTAACAGGTGAGCATCACTTACCAAAAGTACAGAGTATTTTCAAGAAGATTACGGTTTGAAAAAAATAAAATGTGAAACAGACAGTTCGAGACTGTAAATAGATTAGCTGCTATCCATTTTCTTTTTCAAAGGTTTCCATGAAATCTAAAAGGGCCGGGATTGCTTCCTGTGGCGTTGCATTATAAATAGATGCCCTGCAGCCGCCTACAGACCGATGACCTTTCAGTCCCCCAAAACCATTTTCAAGAGCATCAGTGACAAATTTTTTTTCGAGATCTTCATTCGGGAGCCGGAAAGTAACATTCATCAAAGACCTGCTGTCGGGTTCGGCAGTACCGCTGTAAAAATTGCTTGTATCAAAATAGTCATATAACAGTTTTGCTTTTTGTTCATTAATTTCAGCCATTTTGTCCAGGCCGCCTATGGTTTCCTCCAGCCATTTCAGTACAAGCTGAATGGCATAAACGGTAAAGCATGGAGGTGTGTTGTACATGGAGTTCTTTGAAGAATAGGTTGTATATTTTAACATGGATGGCAGATTATCCGGAACGGATGAAAGAAGGTCTTTTCGGATAATAACCATGCATACGCCTGCCGGTCCGATGTTTTTCTGAGCCCCGGCATAGACCATTCCGAATTTTTCCATGTCAAGGGGCCGGCTCATAATATCCGAGGACATGTCGGCGAAAATCGGGACGCCTGCGGTATCTGGAAAAGAGGCCCATTGGGTTCCTTTAATTGTGTTATTGGAAGTTATATGAGCGAAGACCGCATCACTGTTAAATTTTATGTTTTTCGGTATATATGAAAAATTTTTATCTTCAGAAGAGGCAACAACATTATATTTTTTTCCCTGAATTTCAGTCTCCCTGATCGCTTTGGTGGACCATGTGCCCGTGTTTACATAATCGGCTGATTTCTTCCCATCGGTGAGAAAATTCATCGGAATAAGGGCAAACTGCATGCTTGCCCCGCCCTGAATGAAGAGCACCTCAAAACGGTCGCCCAGATTCAAAAGCCTCCTGGTTCTTTCCACTGCATCAGTGATGACATGGTCAAACCACTTGGAGCGATGGCTTATTTCCGTTACCGACATGCCGCTGCCTTTAAAATCAAGAAATGATTTCTGAATCTCTTCAAGAACCGGAAGGGGCAGCACAGCCGGCCCTGCATTAAAGTTGAAGATTCTATCATACTTCATCTGATTGTCCTCCATGTTGTGATTTTCTTTCCGTAAACCATGTTCTGATTTTTTTCAGTAAATTCAGTAAAATCGATAATTCAAAAAAGGATTCCGAATCCTGAATTTTTCTTTGCGTAAAAAAGAATATAAATACAGATCATTGGAGTTATGTCAATCATTATTCCTTAAATATTGACAGTCTCGTAAAAAGTCAAAATTCTGATGGCAAAGAAAAAAGTTCAAGTTCAAGGCGCGCAAATTTCGAGGAATGAGGCGTAGTTAGCCTACTCCGCAATGACGAGAGATGCAGCGCAACGCCGAAATTGGACTTTTTACGAAGCCATCATTCTCTTATAAACTCCAGACTGCTGCTTCCCTGCTTCGCAATAATCCGATTTGCTGAAGCGATTTTAAAAAATTGAACAGCCGGTTCAAG
>JAQYVL010000089.1 GCA_030145525.1 Desulfobacterales bacterium | reverse complement strand
AGCCAGAAAAGAATCCGTTCAATGGTAACGGCCAGTGCGATGATCGAGCAGAATAGAAGCGGATACATGACCGGCCCTCCGCTTTCAAAAAATTCCATCATAATCGTACTCCTTTAGACTAAAAATGATCGAAATGTAAATCCGGCAGGCAATCAGGGCGTTTTTTCAAATCACCCTGTAGTTCCCGCGAAAACGGAAATTCATTTATGTTTTGCTGACAAGAATAACATAAGGTTTTTCCGACAGTGGATTTTTCTTTATAAGAACCTCTGTTTGATAAACATCTTCAATGGAAACCCTGGTGATGACCTCTTCCGGAATTCCTTCCTTGTATATATAACCGCCGCTGCCGTTGAAAAGGATCAGCCTGTCCGAATATTCGCTTGCCAGGTTCAAATCATGAAGCACCATGAGTACTGTCAGCCCCAATTCCCGATTCAACCGTTTGATCAGTTCCAGAATCTGCACCTGATGAGTAATATCAAGATGAGATGTCGGCTCATCAAGCAAAAGAAGTATCGGTTCCTGTACAAGAGCACGGGCAATGGAGGCCAGTTGCCGCTCACCCCCGCTGATCTCGCTCATCGGGGAATCTTTCAATTTGAATGTATCGGTCAGCTCCATATATTTCCGCGCCAGGGCCATATCTTTTTTTGTTTCAAAAAACTGATATTTTCGAAAGTAAGGAAGCCTTCCGAGAAGAACATATTCTTCAACAGTGACAAAAGCAGGTTCAACAGCCTGTACAACAACAGCGATCTTTCCGGCAAGCTCTTTATGAGAGATCTTTGCGAGATTTTCCCCCTGAATAATAATTTCTCCCTTCGCAGGTTTGATAATATTTGAAACCGCCCGAAGCAGCGTTGTCTTTCCAGAACCATTCGGCCCGATAATGCTGATAATTTCTCCTTTATATGCCTCAAAACCGATACCCCGAAGAATGATATTTCCGTCATAACCGCAAAAAAGGTTATTGATCCGTAGAATCGCCTCATTCATAGTACAACCCTCTTCCTGCTGAGGACATAAATAAATACAATACCGCCGATAATACCGGTTATAACGCCTACCGGAAGTTCAAGGGGGGATATAACGGTTCGGGCAAGAACATCGCAGAGAGTTAAAAAAGATGCTCCTGCCAGAAATGACCCGATTAACAGAATACGGTGATCTGATCCGACTGTAATACGCATAAAATGGGGAACAATAAGGCCCACAAACATGATAATACCGGTTACCGATACACTCAAGCCGGTTAGAACGGAGGCAATTATAAAAAGAATTCTTTTTGTCCTTTCAATATTCACACCAAGATGCATCGCCTCTTCTTCGCCCAGAGCAAGTGCATTTAAATCCAGACAGAAAAAATAGGAAAAAATTAATCCGGCAAGGGCGCCAAACACGGCGATTTTAATCATCGTCATATTCGGCTCATCAAGAGACCCCATGATCCAGAAGACAATGCTTTGCAGATCTTCACTATGAGACACTGCCATCAAAAGCATAACCAGGGATGAAGAAATAAAACTGATCATAACACCGATCAGCAGCATGCTGTTTGTTTTCAGGGCTCCTGTCTTCATGCTCAGGGTGTATACCAGTGCTATCACAAGCACCGCTCCGAGAAAGCCGGAAAGCGGGTAAGCGATTACGCCAAGGACGGCATACCATTTAAAAATAATATTCAGGCATACACCCAAAGAGGCTCCGCCGGATATGCCAAGCGTATAAGGCTCCACCAGAGGGTTTCGAAACATGCCCTGCAGCAGCGTACCGGCAAGGCTCAAAGCGCCTCCGATTGCGATACCGAGCAAAATCCTGGGCAGACGTATGCCGAGAAGTATGTTATATTCCGCTGTCTTCTTTCCGGTTAACAATATATCCGGAATATTTTTTACGGGTATTCCCGCGCTGCCTGTGCAGATGGCGAGGATACAGATGCAAAGCAGTATCAGAATAAGTATGAGAATAACAAACAGCCAGTATCGTATTTTTTTATTTATCATTCCGTTAAGCCGATATCCGGGTGAAGTTTTTTCGCAATTTCCTTTAACGCCTTAACAAATGAAACCGGCGTGGGGCTGCATATAATATCCGGATCCAAAATAAAAATTTCATTGTTCCGGGAAGCAGTAATCGATCTGAATTTCATCCAGCCTGCCTTTTCGTTTTCTCCGGCGGTTCTTGAAGATCCCATGGTCGCAATAAAAATTACATCCGGGTTTTCCTGAAGCACTTTTTCCCGGCTGTATACGCCTGACTTCTCGTTCAATGCAATGTTCTCCCCGCCGGCAAGCTCAATGTATTCATTTACAAAGGTTTCTTTCACGGCAGTATGAAGCGGTTTTATACCGATCTGAATAAAAACTCTCTTCTTCAGAAGTTTACCGGTTTTCTCAATGACGGCATCAACTTCTTTTCGGGTTTTCTCGATAATCTGCTTCGCTTTCTCCTCCTTACCCAAAACTCTGCCGATCTTCAGGGTCATCTGGCACATTTCAGAAAAAGTTTTTGGATTTTCGAATTTGACAACCCGTATCCCCAGACTTTCTAATATATTTATCTGCTTTTGTTTCGTAAGCGCATTTGCCAGCACCAGATCAGGGCTTAAACTGATGATCTTCTCAACATTCATCTGAATAACCGTACCGATCTTCTCTTTTAGACGGGCATCCGGAGGAAGGATACAATAAGTTGTGTTTGCAATAAGCTTTTTATCTGCACCAAGAAGGTAGATTGTTTCCGTAATGATCGGACCGAGTGAAATGATTCTTTCCGGAAGCGCATGAGACCCGCCGGCAGCGGATGCCGGTAAAAAACCCCAGATAAAAGCATGCGCGAAAAATGAAATCAGAATAAAATATTTTATTCTA
>JAQYVL010000088.1 GCA_030145525.1 Desulfobacterales bacterium | reverse complement strand
AACGGTTCTATCAAGATCAAGTGACCTCTGAGTGAAGTCTATTGAGGTCATTTGGAAAGCGTTCTTAATGAAGTGCAGCGTAAAATTTGAAACTGTTTGAGGGAGCCTGCGACCGAGTTTTTCAAATTTAGCGGAGCAAATGATAGAACGCTCCAAATGCCGCAATCAACGAACGAGTAGGCTATTGATCGCAGTTCAAAAAATAGGACGTTAATGAAAAGATGCCTCAGGTTCCGGCTGTCCGATATTGAGCAATCTGCCTTGAAATGGACATGAGTTCATTGTTCTCATCCCACACTTCTCCGTCTTCTTCCAGCAGACCGCAGTTGACAAACCGTGTTCGGAAAATACATTTCAGCCATGTTGTCTTAGGAATATTCCGGACATTAATGGACAGCTCGATTGTCGGCACCCAGGCAAGCATTCCCTGGCTTGCCATGATAGGCGGAGGAAAAGAGTCCGTACATGCAAGGGTGGAGAATAGATCAAACTCCCGTCTATCGCGATATCTGATCCAGCCTTTCAGCTCTGATCTGTCCGACAGGTTTCCCTCCATCCATCCGGTGCATTCCGGGTCCAGCCGCATTTCCATGTTATCCAGAATTGTAAAATTCGGAACCGACGGAATTTCAATGCACTCATCCGGAGAATGAATATCCGGCGGTGATGTTTCATATCTTTCCAGAAAGCACTCATTTTTTTCATATGCAAATGTTCCGGTTGCCCGAATTCGTTCAATTCCGTCCTGAATGAGTCTGGCCTGCAGACGGCTGAACTGTGTTGACTTCGCAAACTTTTCCACAATAATTTCGGCTTCACCCGGGACGCTCTTTGAAATATAATTTGCGGTTATTATCGGCGTCCCTTTTTTATCACTGCATTTCACCATGGCGTTGGTCAGCATCGCCATGAGATACCCGCCATTAGGGGTGCCGTTCACTGACCAGTTTGAAGACACCTTGCCTTTAAAGAGGAGGGGTTCTTTTTGTATCAGTGATATGTCCTGATCAAACAGATGCATGGTTATTCCTTTTTATAATTCAAATGATTGTTTGTAGGATCGGTTTTAAAACCATTCCCAGTATGTTTATCTGTTAGTATCCTGATCGGTAATTTTTTTTCAACACATTTCAGTACCCGCTGTCCGATGACTCTGTTTGGCTTATATGATCGGACCATCATCCGATTAAGCTTGAGATCTAAAAATGCAAACAAAAGATGCGATTTCAGCATTTTTTTTTGCCCTTTGCAATTGCCGAAGGAAAATCCGAAATTTTTCTCATCAATTGCTTGATATTCAGTCCCTTCAATGATATTTGGTGCAATATAATTTTAGTATGCTTTTACAGGCAGTTATTGTGTGAAAATTTTCCGGATGGGGAGGGAATTATGAGAAAACAATTGCCATATATGTTATCCGTAATCATTATCATTTCGATTTTTTTATGCATTTCAGAAGCAGACGCCCAGTATGTGCCGGATAATATTTCAAAAAAAATTCGTCACCAGGCATCGGAAAAATACCCCAACAATGCAGTACTCCAGCAGCGTACGATTTCCTTGCAGAACAAAGCGTATTTCAAAGTAAAAGAATTCAGCAGTGATTTGATTGCAGGCCAGGAGATGAATGTCATAAAAGGGAATGCTGCGAGACAGCATCCGTATAACTACGTCGGGCAGTTGAGGTTCATGGATCAGAAGCTGCAAAAATATGAAAAAGAGGCCAAAGCAAAAAAAGAAAAAGAAGATAAGGAAAAAAAAGAGAAAGAAGGAAAAGAAGAAATAGTTAAAAAAGAATAGTTGCTTCGATAGTATGGGATAAAGTAGCCCTGTTGAACCATTAAAAAAAATCAGGAGAGACTGAATGGTTTACAAAGGGTGGCTGGAAAGTCACTGTAAAGACAAAATGGTAAGCGCTGAAGTTGCCATTTCAAAAATCAATAAAGGCGACAGGGTTTTTATCGGAACCGGATGCGGTGAACCGCAGCATTTAATCCGGACCATGGTAAAAGATCAAAATAAACAAGACATTACGCTTTATCAAATGTTGTCTTACACAATGGCTCAGTTTGTCGATGATGAATCTTTTCTGGATCGATTTTCCCTGAAATTGTTTTTTATCAGCGAGCCCCTTCGGAAAGCCGCATTCGAAGGAAAAATCGACTACATTCCAGCATATTTATCTCAAATTTCAACTCTCTTTTCCAGTCAGCGTATCGGTATAGACATTGCGTTGATTCAGGTAAGCCCCCCGGACACATTTGGCTTCTGCAGCCTGGGGATATCTGTGGACATTACAAAGTCGGGTATGGAAAATGCGGCTCTGGTTATCGCCCAGATCAATCCCATGATGCCGAGAACATGGGGCGACAGTTTTGTTCACATTGACGAGATCGATTTCCTGGTTCACCATCCGGAACCGATCGTTATGACTAAGCCTTACACTAAGGATAATGAAGTCTCCAGGAGAATCGGGCATTATGTTTCCCAACTGGTAGACGATGGCGATACCCTTCAGATCGGCTTTGGCCAGCTTCCCAATACGATTATAAAATATCTTGACCGGAAAAAGGATCTCGGAATTCATACCCAGGTGATCACAGACGGATTCATGCCTCTTTTTGCAAACAATGCGATTACAAACAAGAAAAAAACACTGCTGCCCGGAAGGGTGGTTGCCTCGCTCTGCATGGGATCCGAGGAAATTTATAACTTTGTGGATAACAACCCGATGTTCTATTTCAGGTCCTCGGAGTTTGTCAATGATCCTGTCGTAATTGCAAGAAATGACAATCTGGTCTCCATCAGCTCTGCGCTGGAGGTCGATCTTACCGGTCAGGTCTGCACGGATTCTGTCGGATATCTATTCTACAGCGGAATCGGTGATCAAGTTGATTTCCTGAGAGGCAGTTCAATGTCCAAGGGAGGATTTTCTATCATCGCATTGCCGTCTACAGCTCAGAAAGGGCAAGTCTCCCGAATCGTTTCACACCTCAGCGAAGGAGCCGGGGTGGCAACCACAAGGGGTGATGTTAATTTTGTCATTACCGAATACGGTATTGCAGAGCTTCAGGGCAAAGGAATCTATCAGAGAGTCATGGAGCTGGCACAGATTGCACACCCCAAATTCCGTGATGAGCTGATTTCCGAAGCTAAAAAGCATCATTACATCTTTTCGGATCAACTGCCTCCTGCTCAGGAGGACCTTCTGTTTTTAGAGGGTTACAAAAGCTCATTGAAGATAAAAAATGGGAAAACCATTGAATTCAGGCCTATTCTGCCGTCAGATGAGTTCTCCTCAAGAAACTTCTTTTATTCTCTGCAGGATAAGACCATATATTTAAGGTTTTTTTGCAAGATAAAAATCTTTTCACATGAAATGGTTCAACGCCAGTGGGCCTCTGTGGATTATCGGAAAAACATGTCCATCATCGGTCTGGTGCAAAAAGGCGGATACAAGGAAATCATGGCTATCGGGACCTATGCGAGCGTGAACGACTCCATTGCCGAAATTGCCTTTGTTGTGCATGAGGATTTTCAAAATATGGGGGTTGCATCTTACCTTCTTGAAATACTCGAAGATATTGCAATTGAAAACAACTACAAACAGTTTACGGCTACTGTCCTTCGAGAGAATAACGCTATGATGCATGTGTTTGTCAAAAGGTATCCCAGCGCAAAGATTGTTTATAACGGCAGTGAGGCCGATGTTGTAATGGATTTCAGCAAGTCAAGGCCCCTCATTAATGAAAATGCAACCTGATAGGGTCACGAAATTCAGTTCTGAAAAGTGGAAGTCCATCGTTCTGGAAGGCGCAAAAACGTTTGGAATAGATATCAGCTCTCAGCAGGCAGACATGATGGCGGTTCATGCTGATGAGCTTATCAGGTGGAACAAAAAGACAAATCTTACCGCAATAACAAAGCCGGTCGATGTTGCTGTCAAACATTTTATTGATTCAGTTGTACCCTCACTGAGAATCAACAGAAAAGCTTCCCTTATCGACATCGGCTCCGGAGGAGGGTTCCCCGGTATTCCGCTGAAAGTGATCATGCCTGATCTCAAGGTTACCCTTGTTGATTCATCACTCAAAAAAGTTAATTTTTTAAAACAGGTGATACGGCTTCTGGGCATGGATAATATTGACGTGGTTCACAGCCGGATAGAAGGACTGGCAGAGGATTCCTTTTTTACAGGAGGATTCGATGTGGCCATAAGCCGTGCTTTTTCGAATTTGAACCGGTTTGTCGGTCTGGCATACCCGCTGCTGAAGAGAGATGGAAAAATCATTGCGATGAAAAGTAAAAATACGGATACAGAACTCAAGTCCTTTGGGAATAAGAGAAAAGAGCCTGTTGTTGAAACATATTCTCTTCCTTTTCAAGGTGCAATGCGTACTTTGATTATCGTTTAATCCCAATACCGCATTAAATAGGGCCACTCTTACCACACCGGCAGTTCGTGAAAAACAGCCGGTTTTTTCTAAGCGTCCGCTATTCCCTTGACACAAGATGGGTATATGACTTAATGTTTAACGCTTTTTTACATAATTATTGAATTGAAGAACTAATGAATCAAGATTATATGGGGTGCCTGAACGAGCAGCGTTAGATTTCAGGTCCCGTGAAAGAATAACGCGCCCCGGAGGACATATGGATTATAAAAAAACATTAAACCTGCCAAAAACAAAATTTCCCATGAAAGCCAGTCTGGTAAATCGTGAGCCCGAACAGCTTAAGCAATGGGAAGAGAGTCGTTTATATGAAAAAATTCAGAGGGCATCAGAGGGGAAGGAAAAATTTATTCTGCATGACGGCCCTCCATATGCCAACGGTCACATCCACATCGGTACGGCACTGAACAAAATTCTAAAAGATATTATTGTCCGGTCAAAGAATATGGAGGGGTTTCATGCGCCATACGTTCCGGGATGGGATTGTCACGGACTGCCCATAGAACATAATGTCGATAAAAAACTCGGCTCCAAAAAAAAAGATATGTCCCAGGTCGAGATTAGAAAGCAATGCCGTTCATATGCGGAACGTTTTATCGACATCCAGCGGGATGAGTTCAAACGTCTGGGTGTTATGGGTGAATGGGAAAATCCGTACCTTACCATGAAATACCGATTTGAAGCCATCATTGCCAGGGAATGCTGCAAGTTTGCCCGGGAAGGGAGTCTATTCAAGAGCAAAAAACCGATTCACTGGTGCTGCAGCTGCCAGACAGCTCTTGCAGAAGCTGAAATCGAGTATGCCGACGATTCATCGCCTTCTGTTTTTGTCAGGTTCCCGCTCAAAGATGATATAAGTAATGAGATTCCGGAACTGGCCGGTAAAAACGTATCCGTAATTATCTGGACAACCACACCGTGGACACTTCCCGCAAATCTGGCCATAGCTCTTCATCCGAATTTTGTCTATTCAGCCGTGGAGATCCAAAACGGTGAAGTTTATATACTTGCAAGGGATCTTGTGGAAGACTGCATGAAAATTTTCGGGGAGGATGATTTTAAGACAATTGCTGAAATAGAAGCTGCAAGACTTGAACGAAAAAAGTGCTGTCATCCGTTTTATGATCGGGATTCGCTTATTATACTGGGGGACCATGTTACCCTGGAAGCCGGAACAGGATGTGTGCATACGGCCCCCGGTCATGGACGGGAGGATTATGAGGTTTCCCTAGGTTACGACATCGACTCTTACTCTCCTGTTAATGATAATGGATGTTTTACAGAAGAGGTCGGATTTTTTGCAAACCAGTTTGTTTTCAAGGCAAATACGGGCATCATTGAAAAGTTGAAAGAGAAAAACGCACTGCTTGCCGAAGAGACTATTGCCCATTCCTATCCCCATTGCTGGCGATGTAAAAAACCGGTCATTTTTCGCGCTACACCCCAGTGGTTCATCTCCATGGAAAAGACAGGATTGCGCAAAAAGTCGCTCCAGGCCATAGATCTTGTGAATTGGATCCCTTCATGGGGGCGGGACAGAATATACGGCATGATTGAAAATCGTCCTGACTGGTGTGTTTCCAGACAGCGTTCCTGGGGGGTTCCCATAACGGTAATTGTCTGTGAAAAATGTGATGCAATCCATATCAATGAAGAGATGGTTGAAAAAATCTTTTCTCTATTTGATAAATATGGAGCGGATATCTGGTTTGAAAAAGATGTGACAGAATTTATCGAGCCAGGCGCTTTGTGTGAGAAGTGCGGAAATGATACATTTCAAAAAGAGAGTGATATTCTGGATGTATGGTTTGATTCCGGTGTAAGCCATGCAGCCGTCCTGGAAGAAAGAGAATATCTTTCCTGGCCGGCTGATCTATATCTCGAGGGAAGTGATCAGCACCGGGGATGGTTTCACAGCACACTGCTCACAGCGGTTGAAACGAGGGGCGCCGCTCCCTACAAATCCGTATTGACTCATGGATTTGTTGTAGATGCTTCCGGGAAAAAGATGTCCAAATCCGTGGGAAATGTTGTGGCTCCGAAAGAAGTGATACAAAAATACGGCGCTGAAATACTGAGGCTCTGGGTGGCGGCTTCAGATTACCGTGATGACGTTCGCATTTCCGATACAATCCTGAAACAATTGAGCGATGCGTACAGGCGAATACGAAATACCTCCCGGTTTATGCTCGGAAACATATCAGATTTTCATCCTGAAAAGGATGCGGTGCCATTTGAATCCATGCCTGATATCGACCGGTTTGCCCTGCATAAACTTCGCGATCTGATTCAGACCGCCTGCACGGCATACAAAACCTATGAATTCCATACTATTTATCACGCGCTTCATAACTACTGCACTCTTGATCTGTCAGCTTTTTATCTGGACATACTCAAAGACAGGCTTTACACTTCACCCCCCAAATCAGTTGTACGAAGAAGCGCTCAGACGGTTATGCATATCATCCTTGACTCAGTCATCAGGATAATGGCGCCGATTATGCCGTTCACTTCCGAGGAAATCTGGAAGTACATGCCCAAAAACAGTAATTCGAAAGAAAGCATTCATCTTATGATGCTTCCGAAAATAAATGAAAAATGGCAGGATGCTCAGCTTTCATCTTCATGGGAGCAGATCCTCTCCGTCCGGGGAGAAGTAACAAAAGCACTTGAAGAGGCAAGGGTGAAAAAACTGATCGGCCATCCTCTTGATGCGGAAGTGAATATTGAAATCAAAGGTGAAATTTACGATCTTCTGAAATCCTATTCAACGGATTTGCGAAGTATATTTATCGTATCGATTGTTCGATTATTTCAAGAGGGGCTTTCCGGGGACGTTTTTGAAAGCACCACAATCAACGGGATGAGAATACAGGTAAAACCCGCTTCAGATAACAAATGTGAACGCTGCTGGATTTATGATGCCAGCGTCGGGGAAAGTGATGAACACCCGACGGTCTGTGCCAGATGCCGGGGTACACTGGTAGGACTTGATTTAAAAAATGAATAATCTGAGATAGAAATCCATATGAGTTTTGAAAAATATCCTAAACTGTTACTTATTTCCGCAGTCATTGTCGCGCTTGATCAGATCACTAAAACGATCATTTTAAACAGCCTGGAACTTTACCATTCGATAAAGGTTATTCCCGGTTTTTTTAATATTACTCATATTCACAACCCTGGCGGGGCATTCGGGTTTCTGGCAAGCCAGAGCCATACAGTCAGAATCATTGTTTTCATGTTTATATCGATACTGGCTCTCGGTTTTATTTTTTATTTTTACCAAAAAACACCTGAAACCCATAAGATGCTGGCAACCGCATTTGCCTTAATTTTTGGTGGTGCCATAGGGAACCTGATTGACAGGGTAAGGTTCGGTACCGTAGTTGATTTTTTGGATGTCTACATAAAAAATCTGCACTGGCCGGCGTTCAATATTGCCGACAGCGCCATTACAATCGGCATGGGTATATTTGTTTATCATATTATAGCCAAAAAAATGCCGGACTGAATGATGATCATGTGGCTGTTTGCCTCTTTGCATATTAAATTATTCTGAGTGAAGCATACTGATTTATAAACAGATTTAGGAATTTTGGAATTTAGGAATTAAAAGCTCTCATCAAATATGATGGAACACCTCCAATCTCTTAATCCCTCAATTCGGAATTCCCCAATTGGTTTTACCTTTTACAAAAAAGATCGTTTTTTTTAAGTTACTATAGAAATATTAGCCGCACTGCCGCGTAAAAACTGAGTCGATACACATACCATTGAGGCCATGATTTAGAAGATATATAAACTCAATCTCCACTCACGTATAAATATGCCGGTAACAGAATATAAAAATTTCAAAAGATATTTGACGGATCTGAAAAAAGAGAAACCCTTTCCCGTTTATCTGATCCACGGTGAAGAGTATCTGTATCGTTCCTCTTTCAAAGAACTTCTTGATGTGCTGCTCCCCGGTTCCGGGAAAAGTTTCAATTATGAAGAGATAGATGGAACCGTAGGCAATATTTACGATGTAACCGGATCCTTGAATACATTCGCATTTTTATCCAAAACAAAAGTAGTTGCCTATACAGATGCAAAGATATTTTATTCCAAAAATGATGAGGAAAGACTCCTGGATAATGCCGGAAAAGCATATAAAAAAAATGAAATGAAAAAGGCGGCAAAGTTCATGGCAACTCTTCTCGGCATCATGGGGATCGACTTTGATGATATTCGGGGTGAGAATCGGAAAAGATTAATAAAGATCAAGCCGGAACTGTTTGAGAATGAAAAGTTTCCGGAGGATATAATTGAGTATGCTGCCGAAAATTCGATCACTGTGCCGGCTGCCCGTGATTCCGCCGGAATTTTAAAAGATGTCATCGAAAAAGGGTTCCCGAAAGAAAATATCCTGATCATAACAACCGATCTGGTGGATAAGCGAAAAGGCCTTTTCAAGGCTATAAAGAAAAATTGTATGATTGTTGACTGCTCTGTGCCGAAAGGCAGCCGAATGGCTGATAAAAAAGCACAGGAAGAGATGATGAGAGATGTGATGAATGGGGTGCTGGCCAAATCCGGAAAAAAACTGGATACTGATGCTTACCGTATGGTGGTTGAAAACACCGGGTTTAATCTGAATACCTTTGTCAACAATCTCGAGATGCTCATAACCTATGCCGGTGATGAAGCCAGAATTACGGCTGAACATGTTTCTTCCCTCTTAAAAAGAACTCGTGAAGATCCTATTTACGAGATCACAGGAGCGATTGCAGACAGAAATACCGGCCAGGCCCTCTTTTACCTGGCCTCGCTTCTTTCAGGAAATATATATCCGCTACAGGTTCTTTCTGCGATCATCAATCAAATCCGGAAGCTGATCATCCTGAAGGATTTTACAAAAAGCGCTTACGGAATGGGCTGGAACAGAGGGCTTACTTTTCATCAGTTTAAAACGAATGTTATGCCGGCTGTCGTTAAGTATGATAAGGACATGCTGCACGCGGCGGAATCACTGGATGCCCTTTTTGATGAAAAAAAGTCTGAAGAAAAAAAAAAGAAACCCGGCAAGACCGATCTTATAATTTCAAAAAATCCGAATAACCCCTATCCGGTTTTTCAATCCCTCATAAAATCGGAAAATTTTTCAAAAGAGGAGCTGCTCACATCACTTGAGACACTCGGTCAGGCAGACCTTCGATTGAAAACTTCTCCTCTATCACATAAAATTGTACTGGAAGATGCTATTATTAAAATATGCCGACGAAAGAGTATGGACAGGCCTTTGAGAGGTTCGTAACATTATGGGATTTTTCAGACAACAGGAAGAAAAGCTGGCGGCCAAGCTTTTGAAATGGAAATATCAGAGCATGAACTCTCCAGAGCCCGATCCTGCGGCGCTAAAACAGCATGCGGCAAGGGTTGTGGACGATGCCCATCGGATTGCAAGGGAGCGGGGAAGCAACGTTATCTCCATTATCAAGGAACTGATTACTGACGTTAAAAAAAAGTAGACCGGTTTCAAGCTATCCTCGTGGATGGAATTTAATATGCATGTTTTTCAGATGCTCATATGTAACATGCGTATAAATCTGTGTGGTTGAAATATCTGAATGGCCCAGCATGATCTGGACAGACCGGAGATCAGCGCCGCCTTCCAGCAGGTGGCTTGCAAAGGAATGACGCAATGCATGAGGTGTGATTTTTTTCTGAATACCGGATAATTTTGCATATTTTTTGATGAGCTTCCAAAACCCCTGCCTTGTCATTGGTTTGCCGGCTCTGGCAATAAACAGAAATTTGCTCGGTATATTTTTTAATAAAACCGGTCTGGCTGTCTTGATATATGTTTCCAGTTTTTCTCTTGCATATCCTCCAATGGGGACAACCCGCTCTTTGGATCCTTTTCCAAACACCCTGACAAATCCGGCCTCCAGATATAGCATACCGATTTCCAGATTGATCAGTTCGGAAACCCTAAGCCCTGCCGCATAAAGAAGCTCAAGCATGGCCGCATCCCGGATTCCTTTCGGTTTTCCGGGATCAGGCATCTCAAGAAGCCTTCGGATATCCTGAACAGAAAGAAAATCCGGCAGCCGGAGACCTGTTTTGGGAAGGTCAATGGTTCCGGTTGGATCTTTTTTCAGTACTTTTTCCTGCACCATAAATCGGTAGAATCCCCGCAGGGTAACAATATGTCTTGCTCTTGACCGCGCGGAGAGACCTTCATTTCTGATTTCAATCAGATATTTCAGAATAACCACTGTGTCGGATTCAGAAATCAGTTCTATCTGATTGTTTTTTAGAAAATCCCAATATCGGATGAGGTCTCTGTTATAGGACTCAATTGTATTTGCCGAAAGTCCTTTTTCAACTGTCAGAAAGTTCAGATACTGATCAATTAAAAGATCCAGAGAGTGCATAAAAAGAATTCCATGAGAAGTTACAGTATAACACGGAGGTTAGACATCTGTATTTTTGCGGACTAAATATGATAAACTCGTAAAAAGTCGCAAAACAGACGGCAAAGTAAAAAGTTCAAGTTCGAGGCGCGCTAATCTTGTATAATGAGGCATAGTTAGCCTATTTCGCAATTATACAAGATGAAGCGCAACAAAGAAATTGGACTTTTTACGAAGCCGTCAAAGTATGAATAGAAGAGAACTGTATGTCAATAAAATATCGTTTTTCACGTGGCAGACACTTGCGGACATCTCCTTTTTAATGCATTATGCCTCCATAATCAAAAACAACGGTTTTTATACCTGTGCGCCAGGTCCATGTAAAAAACGCTGAATTTAATCGGAAAATAATTTTGACCTAAAGTAAGCGTTTCAAATTTTAAGAATGTATAATTTAGAAATAGTTGAAGAGGATTCTATCGGAATCGTTCTGCTCAGGATATCATGATCAAGGAGGGGAAAAACATATGAGTAAAAAAAAGGTCGCCATTGTACGTTATGAGAAGCCTTTTGAGTCTGTGAAAAAAGCAGTTGAACTATCAGGCGGTTTTGAGCATCTGCCCAAAAATGCAAAGGTATTCATCAAACCCAACATTGTATTCTGGACCAAAGTGGTTTCGTTTCCCAAATGGGGAGTCATCACCACTTCGAGAGTAATCGAAGACATGGTGATGCTTCTGAAAGAACATGGGATCGATGACATAACAATCGGAGAAGGCATTGTCGGAGATTTGAAAGATAAGGAAACTCCTGCACATGCATTTGAAACGCTTGGGTATGGCAACCTGAAAAAACGATACGGCGTGAAAGCCATTAACATCATGGATCGGCCTTTTGAAAAAGTAGACCTCGGAGACGATATCGAACTCAGCTTCAATTCAGATATTCTGCACAGCGATTATATCGTGGATATTCCGGCCATGAAGTCACATAATCAAACAATCGTAAGCCTGGGTATTAAAAACCTGAAAGGGACGATTGATATGAAGTCTCGAAAAAAGTGCCATAATGCGGATCCGAAAAAAGATCTGCATTTCCATGTTTCAAGACTTCCCGACAAGCTGCCGCCCATATTTACGCTGATCGATGGAATCTACAGCCTGGAAAGAGGACCTGGTTTTGACGGCAAAATGCGAAGAAGCAATCTTTTGATCGCTTCTTCCGATATCCTGTCAGCTGATATGGCAGGTGCCAGCGTACTGGGCCATAAGCCGGAAGACGTGCCTCATATCATGCATGCAGCAAAAAACCGAAATCGCCCCCTGGACCTTTCCGATATCGAAATTGTGGGTGAAAAAATTGAGGATGTCGCATCTCTGCATGAATGGGATTTTTTGTACACAAAGACGGAAAAAGGAGAAATACCGACTCCTCTGACCAAAAACGGTATTGAAGGGATTTTTTACCGCAAATTTGACTCAACCATGTGCACTTACTGCTCCGGCCTGAATGGCCTGATGCTTTCCGCTATCCGGTATGCGTGGAAAGGGGAACCATGGGGCAGGGTGGAGCTTCTTACCGGGAAAAAGATGAAACCCGCACCAGGCATGAACAAGACAATCCTGATGGGGAAATGCATGTATCAGGCCCATAAGGATAACCCGGACATCAAGGAGATGATTCCCATCAAGGGATGCCCTCCCAAAACAAAAGATATGATAGATGCCCTGCATAAGGCCGGAATTGATGCCGATCCGGGTCTTTTTGACCAGATTGATCAGCTTCCCGGTTTTTTTATGGGCCGATATGCCGGAAAAGCCGAATTTGATGAGGGTTTTTACCGAATCGAACAGGAGGCCTGATTCGGTTATTTCAAAACATGTTTGTCCAGCACAAAGCAGGTAAAGGTCCCTGTAAAAACAATTTCCTCTTGATTTGAAACCGTAACGGTTACAAGCTGCTTTTTTCCCAGGGGATTTTCAACGGCTGCTTCGGCAGTAACCTTCTCGTCCACCTTTACCGGTTTTATAAATTTTACATCCGAGGCCCCCAGCACCACATTGGGATGGTTCACGGCAATCATGGCCGCATAATCTGCAAGGCCGAAAATGAAACCGCCATGCACCAGGCCGGTTTCATCTACGATCATTTTCCGGGTTGTCCGGAGTTCAACCCGACTGCAGCCTGAGTCAACATGCACCGGTGTTCCGCAAAGTTCCTGATCAATCAGAGTGTGTGTATTTATTTTCATTTATATATTCCTGTTTTTCCATTCTGAAGTTATTCAAACATATGACATTGAGGCCATCTTAAAAATAGAAATATAGTTCCAGTTCAAGGAAGCGTCGGAAAGTTAACCGGAGGAATATATGGAAATATTTCGAGGATTATCTTTTCGATGCTGACGATGACATTGGGGCGATATAGCATTTTTAATATAGCCTCATTATCCGGTTCTTTAGTCTTCAAATCAAGGAGATTTTTCATGGTCCGGTGACAAAATTGAACTTTTTTATCGAGAATATAGAATATCCGATAATATTCAGCAAAAATCCTTGCTTTGAACCCGCATAATGATTTATAAATGTGACCATGTGGTCACTTGAATATATGACATATGAATCTCAATTCGTTCATCACAGGGTATATGATGCATAACATACCTCTTTCGGATAAACGGCTGCGATCCATACTGGACAAGCTAACCGATGAAGAACGTCTTAACTTCGATGACGGCTGCCTTCTGTACAGCAGCACCGATCTGATCGGAAAAGCAAGGCTTGCAGATTTTGTCCGTCAACGAAAATACGGTAAAAAAGCCTTTTTTGTCTATAACCAGCATATCAACTATACAAATGTATGCAAAAACAATTGCCTTTTTTGCGCATTTTCACGGGAAGAGGACCAGGAAGGAGCGTTTACCCTTTCTGCTCAAGAAGTGAGAGTGCAGCTTGAAAAACGTTTGGGAGAACCCATACGGGAGATCCATGTTGTAGGGGGGGTCAATCCATCATTACCTTTTGAGTATTATCTGAATCTTATTGAGACAATAAAATCGTTACGACCGGATGCAGCGGTAAAAGCATTTACCGCGGTTGAAATCGATTATTTTTCGGAAATAGCAGGGCTGAGTGTTACGGAAACGATTTTGCGTCTGAAGGAAGCCGGCCTCTCCATGATGCCCGGGGGAGGCGCGGAAGTAATGAACGACAGGGTCCGGCAAAAGCTTTTCCCCCGGAAAATCGGAAGGGAAAAATGGCTTGAGGTTGTAAAAACAGCACATCTGAACGGCCTGACATCAAACGCAACCATGCTGTATGGTCATATTGAAACCATTGAAGAAAGGGTTCGGCATCTTATCAGCCTTAGGGAACTTCAGGATGAGACCGGGGGTTTCTCAGCCTTTATTCCTCTCGCATTTCATTCGAAAAACACCGGGTTGTCGCATATACCCAGTACAACGGCATTTGACGATCTGTCGAATATCATTGCCGCACGCCTTATGCTCGACAATTTTGATCATATCAAGGCTTACTGGGTCATGATCGGTGAGAAGCTTGCACAACTGGCGCTTTCATTTGGGGCGGACGATCTGGACGGAACGATAATTGAAGAAAAAATAACCCACATGGCCGGAGCCACATCAGCCAAAGGGCTGACAAGAGATGAGATGATTCATATGATAAAAGCCGCCGGTTTCGAACCTATAGAACGTGATTCGTTTTATAATCAGGTGAATATATAACTGCCATGCACCATTTGGAAAACATATTCAAAAAAGTGAATTCCGGAAGCCGGATTGACGCAGATGATGCACTCATTCTGTTAAACCATGCCGGGATACTGGATCTGGCGGATCTGGCAAGCCTGGTGAGAAAAAAGCTTCATCCCGAACCCATTGTCACCTATGTTGTCGATCGCAATATTAATTATACCAATATCTGCAAATCCGGCTGTCGTTTCTGTGCGTTTTATCATGATTCAGACAAAGCCGGCGGATATGTTATTTCAGAAAAAGACCTGGCAGCTAAAATAAGAGAGACCATCTCTATAGGGGGTACCCAAATACTGCTTCAAGGGGGGCTGAACCCTACAATTCACTTTAAAGATTATCTAAAAATGCTTCGTTTTATTAAAGATAATTTTGAGATCCACATTCACGGGTTTTCTCCTCCTGAAATTCTTTTTATGGCTGAAAAATCTTCACTTACCATAACTGAAACACTTACCAAACTCATGGAGGCTGGTTTGGGGTCGATTCCCGGCGGCGGTGCCGAGATTCTGGTGGATGATGTGAGAAATCAGATATCACCAAATAAATATCTGTCAGAGCAGTGGCTTGACGTTATGAGAACTGCCCATAAACTTGGATTGAAAACAACGGCGACCATGATGTTCGGACACATTGAGACAAATGAACATATCATCGAACATCTGATTAAAATACGGGACCTTCAGAAAGAAACCGGAGGATTTACCGCATTTATTCCGTGGACTTTTCAACCTGGAAATACCCGCCTGGAGGTTACGGAGGCAACAGCAGTCGAATATTTAAGAGTACTATCCGTTTCCAGGCTGGTTCTGGACAATGTTATGAACATACAGGCATCCTGGGTAACCCAGGGGGAAAAGATTGCTCAGACAGCGCTTATTTTTGGCGCAAACGACCTTGGAAGTACCATGATTGAAGAGAATGTCGTTGCCGCGGCCGGTGTGAAATTCAGACTGCCGAAAGGGGAAATGATCCGGTTGATACAGGATGCAGGATATGAACCCAGACAGCGAGACTGTTTTTACAACGCGGTAGAAACCGGATAGGCAATGAACCAGAAAAAGTTTTTGCATACAGCCGTAAATCAGCATTCAGGCATAAGCCTCAACAGCTCTGAACCTTCCGTGCATAGGGCCGGTTGGATCATTGCGGACAAGAACACTATCATTCAAAACGGATATGTCAAGATACAGAACGGTTATATTATTGAAACCGGAAAAGGGAGGACAACCCCGAATGATAAGGAGGTCGATTATGGCGAAGGCGTTATTTTACCGGGGCTTGTGAATGCGCACACCCATCTGGAATTGTCAGCACTGAAGGATTCCATACGGACGACAAATGGTTTTCATGCATGGGTAAAAGAGCTGATCGAAAAACGTGCGGACCTTGATCCGGAAACCCTTAAAGAGGGAGCGGCTTCAGGAATACGTGATATGTTTTCAAGCGGTTGTGCTGTTGCCGGAGAAATTTCCACACTGGGGATTACACATGATCTTTTCTCCGAATCCTCATTATCCGGAGTATGGTTTCAGGAAATTCTAGGGAATTCCCGGAATACGGTATTGAAATGTAAAAAAGGGACAAATCAGCATGTGTCTGTGGCCGGACATGCCCCGCATACGACATCACCTGATACCTTGAAAAGACTGAAAGCCCTTTCTTTGAGAGAGCAGCTCCCTTTTTCCATTCACCTTTCCGAATCCGAAGAGGAACGATTGTTCTTCGAACAGGGCAAGGGTCAATGGGCTGATTTTTTAACGGAACGCGGAATAGATTTTTCAGGATGGGAGATACGAGGGAAAACACCGGTAAAATATGCCGACAATCTCGGGCTGCTTGATTCAAGGACCCTTGCCGTTCATATGAATTATGCGGATGAAAAAGATCTTCAAATAATCAGCGGGAAAAATGTTTTCGTCTGCCTCTGCCTGAGAAGCAATGCCAGGCTTCACGGCAGAATGCCGGATGTGAAGGGTATGATGGATAAAAAAATAAAACTCTGCCTCGGGACAGACAGCCTTGCAAGTGTTGAAACATTGAGTGTTTTCGATGAGATGGCATATGCGGCAGAAAAATTTCCATTTATTCCGCCCGGTGAAATCCTGGAGATGGCTACGGAAAACGGTGCCGCTGCACTCGGTTTTCCCGGAGTGCTCGGATCACTTTTACCGGGCAGAATGGGTGTATTCCAATATATCCCCCTTGCTGCCTCAAGCGAAAAACAACTTTTGGAATCACTGGTAAACGCAGAATTTGACGGATCAATACAAATGATTATTGTTAAAGAATGAGAGAAGGAAATATGATTAAAGAAAGTGTGAAATTTTCCACCTGCGCAAAGAAGGTCAGGGTAGGGCGGATTCGTTATATAAATGTGGAGCCTGTCTATTATGGTATCGAGCAGGGGTTGAAGCCTTCCTATATGGAACTGGTTAATGAAACGCCCGCCGCCCTCAACCGTATGATGGAGAGGGGGGAAATCGATATAAGTCCGGTTTCATCTGCGGCATACGCAAGGAACTATAAAGACTGGGATCTGCTGCCGGGGCTCTCCATATCTTCATTCGGCAAAGTCATGAGTGTGATTCTTGCGAGCGATCTTCCCCTTGAAGAACTGAACAATCGAAAAATATTACTGTCTGATGAATCCGCTTCCGCAGTAGAGATGCTGAAACTCGTACTGTCCTGGAAAAATATCAGCCCGGTTTATGAAACCGGCTCCATACAGGAGAAAAACACCGCCACGTATCGGGATCACGATGCTGTTCTTGTTATCGGAAATTCGGCACTGACCGGTGAATGGAACCGCCGCTTTAAATATATCTGGGATCTTGGGTCAATCTGGCGGCATATGACCGGTCTCCCTTTTGTTTTTGCAGTATGGGCCGTTCGGAAATCTTTTTCCGGAAATCGACCGGAAATTGTAGCTGAAGTTGCGGATCTTTTGATAGAATCGAAACAGCAGGGTGATTTGAATCTTGAGCATATTCAGGAGTCAACATCCGGATTGTTGGGTATTGATATTGATACCTGCAGAATTTATTTCAACATGCTCAATTATGATCTTGAGAAAAATCAAATTAATGGGCTTAAAAGCTTTTATCGGGGACTGTATCAGCAGGGCATCATTTCAGAGCCGGTAAAAATTTCTTTTATACCCTCTCCGCCGCAAATGAAAACAGCGCCGGATTCAAGAAACCTTCTTTATGGAACAGATGCAAGGATACCGGCTTTACTTACGAACATGCAAAAACAGGCATATTTGAGTTTGCGATCACTCCCTTTTCCCTTGCCATTGAAAAAAGTGTTTCCACAGCTGCTGCACCATCTTCGCCAAGATCGACGGTAAAATGGTTTACGTAGAGATCGATGTGACTTTGAATGACTGTCTTTGTCATCTCCTGGGCATGTTTTGAAATATATTTCTCTGAAGCTTTCCGGTGCTCAAAAGCATAGGCAACACTTTGCCTGATACCGTGTTCAACTTTTCCGGCAATGTCCGGTCCGAGCTTTCTGCGTATCGCGATACCGCCTAACGGTATGGGCATGCCGGTTTTTTCCTCCCACCATTCTCCAAGATCCAGAAGTTTTTTCAGCCCGTATTTTTCATATGTGAACCTTCCTTCATGAATGATCACCCCGAAATCGGTTTCCCCTCTCTGAAGTGAGGGCATAATCTGATCAAAAGAGATGGGAATGACGTCCGGCCGGTTAGAAAGATAGAGGCTGAGAAGCAGGAATGCCGTTGTCCACATTCCGGGGACGGCAATTTTCCCGGACCGTATTGTTTCAAGATTGAATCCGGGGCGTGCAACAATCAGGGGGCCGCACCCCCGGCCAAGAGCAGCTCCGGAACGAAGAAGGGCATAACGGTCCAAAAGATGCCCGATTGCTGGAAAGGATAGTTTGGTGATATCGAAAATTTCGGATTTTGCGTCCTGATTTAAGGTCTCCACATCCTTGAGCTGGACTGAAAATTGAAAATCATCACATTTTACAAGGCCGTGCGCAAGAGCATGAAAAAGAAATGTATCGTTCGGGCAGGGGGAATATCCCAGTTTTAAAATTTTATTCATGTTATTGTTACTGTATAAAAAAACAGAATGGAAAGTCAAATGGTGTGAAGAAGTTTGATTGATATTTGATAATTCATGGGTTATAGCCGTTGTCATAAAGATGTTCCGATTGCACAGCGATCAAGAGCCTTTTCGTTCGTTGATTTTGACATTTGGAGCGTTCTACCATTTGCTCCGCAAAAGATTTTTCATGAGAAGTGGTTTTAAAATTCAACCTGACCAGAGGATCTGATGAAAGGATTTAACCTGTTTAACAGCAATCGTCTTGAAAAACTTCTGGAAATTCTGGCTCAAATCCTTGAAACTCCGATTTCTTCACCGCTTGCACCGGAAATGTTTGTAATACAAAGCCCGGGAATGTCCCGCTGGATCAGTCTGGGAATTTCAAGATATGCTGGTATCAGCGCTAATTTTAGTTTTTTTTATCCAAATGATTTTGTGCAATTCCTTTTTAACCGGATGATGCCGGCTGTTCCGGATTCCCCCTTAAATGATTCTGAGACTTTGACGTGGAAAGTCATGAAACTTCTTCCTGAGTTTCAAGCCCGGAAAGGCTTTGAAACGATCGATCAATATCTTGAAAAGGATACGGATGAGATAAAGAAATATCAGCTTGCCGGACGAATTGCCGATACATTTGATCAGTATCTTCTTTTTCGTCCGGAAATGATATTAAAATGGGAACAGGGTGAAGAAAGCCATTGGCAGGCCAAACTTTGGCGAGCGCTGTCCAGCGAAGGGAAAGACTGTCATCGCGCCTGCCTTTTGAAAAAATTTCAGGCAATGTGCTCTGATCTTCAAAAAGTTCCTTTGGATTTTCCGGAGCGAATTTCTATTTTCGGAATTTCTGCGCTGCCGAGATTTCATATGGAGCTTTTCGAGATCATATCGAATTTTACAAAGGTAAATCTTTTCCTCATGAATCCTTGCCGGGAATACTGGGGAGACATATTATCCAACCGGGAGATACAAAAAAGAGCTCAAAACAAAACCACATCCGGAATACCCATGGATTTTCTCCACCTCGAGCAGGGCAACGCGCTTCTTGCGGCACTGGGAGCTATGGGGCGTGATTTTTTTGAGATGGTCAATGGATTTAATTGCGAGCTTGTTGAACTTTTTGAAAGTCCGGGAGAAAATAGTTTAGTTCAGCATATTCAATCCGACATTCTGAATTTGAACGGGAAACCGGAAAACGAAAACCAAAAAAATCTTATAGCTGAAAATGACCAATCAATAACGATCCATTCATGCCACAGCCCCATGCGGGACCTTGAAATTCTTCATGATCACCTGCTTGATCTGTTTGAAAAAAATGGTTCCCTGACTCCGGCGGATATTCTGGTAATGGCACCGGATATTGAAATCTATTCGCCTTATATCCGTGCGGTATTTGATCTGCCGGCAGATGATAACAGATGGATGCCGTACAGTATCGCGGATAGAAACATGATGAACGAAAGTATGATAATCAAGACGTTCTTTGCTGTTATTGATCTGTCTGCCGGCCGTTATAGTGTAACGGATGTAATGCCGATTATCGAGTCATCGTATGTGCGGGCAAAATTTGAGCTGACGGAAAGCGATCTTCAACTGATTCGACAATGGGTTCTGGATACTCGAATAAAATGGGGGATCGACTCAAAACATCGTGAAATGATGGGGCTTCCGGGAATTCATGAAAATAGCTGGGAAGCGGGAATAGAAAGGCTGCTTATTGGATATGCAATGGCAGGCCTGGGGAATAAAGAGTTTTCAGGGATTTTGCCGTATGACCTGATAGAAGGAAGCAGCGCTCTTGTTGCCGGAAAATTTGTTGCATTTACGAAACAACTTTTTTCATTTGTCCGGTCATTGAAATACCCTCGCAGGCTTGAAGAATGGAAGACTGTTTTTGAAGATCTGCTGGAATCTTTTTTTCAATTGGATGAAGAAGGGACGCGAGAAATCCAGTCGCTTCAACAGGTACTTAACGATCTTGAAATAAAAGGTAGGGATGCTTCTTTTGATCAAAAAATTTCAATAGAGGTCATTGAAAACCATCTTGCAAATGTCCTGAGAAAAAAAGGATTTGGTTCCAGTTTCAACTCCGGCGGAATTACGTTCAGCACAATGCTGCCGATGAGAAGCATCCCCTTTGATGTTATCTGTCTCCTTGGAATGAATCATGACGCTTACCCGCGCCAAACCCCAAAAGTCGAATTCGATCTTGTATCCCAAAATCCAAAACCAGGCGATCGTTCCAAGCGTCATGATGATCAGTATCTTTTCCTTGAATCAATTCTTTCCGTCAGAAAAGTTCTTTACATCAGTTATGTCGGGAAAAGCATCCGGGATAACAGCCCAATACCGCCATCCGTTCTGGTATCGGAACTGATTCAATACATTGCGGAAGGTTATAAAATAAAAACCGGATCATTACCGGAACAGATTGTCACCGAGCACAAGCTGCAGCCATTTAATCCGGCTTATTTCAAATCTTCAGGCCTTCGGCAGAAATCCAATCGCTTTTTCAGCTATTCCAATGAAGATCTGAAGGGAGCGCGGTGCATTCAGGGAAAACGCTCAAATCCGAAACCCTTTTTCCCCGGAGGCATTCCGGATCAGGAAGAGGAAACAATCGATCTTGAAGAACTGCAGCGGTTTTTTCTGAATCCATCAAAATATCTATTGAACAAACGTTTGGGACTGTTTCTTGATGCGGGTGAAAAGATGATGGATGACAGGGAACCTTTTAAACTGGATAATCTGGATCGATTCCTTTTGTCCCATAACCTTGTTGAACAGAATCTTCTTGGAGAAGACGCAAAGCGACACCTTGGACTGCTTCGTTCTGCCGGCGTTCTTCCCCACGGGAAAGTAGGAGATTCTGTTTTTGATCGTATTTATGACGACACAAAAATTTTTTCCGACAAGGTTAAGATGTTTCTTCATGATGACCTGCTTGATCCGATTGATTTTAATCTTGAAATATCAGGAGCGACCTTGAAAGGAAAAATCGATTCTGTATACGGAAGAAACGCGGTGTGGTATCGATATGGACCGATCCGTCCAAAAGACCAGTTGACCGCCTGGGTTACCCATCTGGTTCTGAATGAACTCCGGATCGACGGATACCCGGTAAAAACCATTTTCGCAGGTCTTGATGAAAAATCACCCAAAGAAGCCGTCTGGAAAGTTTTGGAGTTCAGCTGTGTTGACAACCCCCGAAAATATTTAGAACAGATTTTACTGAAATATCGGGAAGGACTTGTAAGGCCCTTAAAGTTTTTTCCACAATCGTCATTCAAATTTGCCAAGCTCCTTCAAAACGAAAAAAACAGCCCGGAAGATGCGGTTGATAAAGTGAAACCGGTTTTTATTGGTAATGATTTTTCAAAGGGAGAATTCGATGATCTTTACTACAGGATCTGTTTTGAAAATTCATCCCCCCTTGATCAGGAGTTTCGGGAGAATGCTTTGATTATATGTAATCCCATTCTGGAGCATTTGAAACCCCATGAGGGCTGAAAATAATTTCCGTAAAAGGTGAAGCTGCCAGGCGCTTACGACATGAAAAAAGATTTTGATATCATAGGAAACCCCCTTGAAGGTGTAAACCTGATCGAAGCGAGTGCTGGAACAGGAAAGACATACACCATATCAGGACTTTTTTTACGCCTGATTCTCGAAAAAAATATGAGCGTGGATCAGATTCTGGTCGTGACCTTTACCGAAGCGGCAACCGCGGAACTAAAAGATAGAATTTTAAACCTTCTCCGGAATGCCTGCACGGCTTTTTCAACCTGCGACAGCGATGACGGTTTTCTGAGAACTCTTCTGAAAAAATATCCGGACCACGAAAGTGCCCGAACTCTCTTAAACGATGCGATCCGATCCTTTGATCAGGCAGCTATATTTACGATTCATGGTTTTTGTCTTCGGATTCTTCAGGAACATGCATTTGAGAGCGGCAGCCTTTTTGATACGGAACTTATGGTAAATCAGAATGAGATCTATCAGGAGATTGCCGAAGATTTCTGGCGCAGCAATTTTTATAGCAATTCCTCTTATTTCATAAATTTTATATTAAACCGAAATATCGGTCCGGATAATCTATGGCCACCTTTTGCCAGATACATCTCGATTCCGAATCTCAAAATTATCCCAAAAATTGAAATCCCGGATTCTACCGGCGTTGAAAACCGTTTTAAAACAGCTTTCTCCAGCGTGACTTCAAAATGGCAGGGCTTTCGATCTGAAATAGTCGAAATCCTAATGAATAACAGTAGCTTAAACCGAAATAAATATCGTGACTCGACCATCTCCGTTCTGATGGCAAAGATGGATGATATGGCTCAGTCATCCGGAGGCAACCCGGATCTTTTTCCGGAATTTGAAAAACTGACCTCTGAATCGATCAGGAATGCTGTTAAAAAAAACGGCATCCCTCCTTCCCATACTTTTTTTGATCTTTGCGATGAACTGCAGCAAAGCCGCTTGGAACTTGAAAAAATCAACGTCAAAAAACTACTTGCCCTGAGAATAAAACTTTTTGAATATTTAAAAAATGAAACCCTCCAGAGGAATAGGCAGCGCAATATCAGAACGTTTGATGATCTTTTGCTGGACTGCTACAGGATACTTGAAAAAGAAGACCGTTCAGCAACTTTTGCCGCTTCTGTTCGAAAGAAATACGCTGCGGCTCTGATCGATGAATTTCAGGATACGGATCCGGTTCAATACACCATTTTTCAAAAAATATTTGGATCGAATGACAGCTCCATTCTTTATCTGATCGGTGACCCGAAACAGGCGATATACAATTTTAGGGGAGCAGACATTTTTGCATACATGAATGCTGCCGCCGGGATCAGCTCCCGTTATACGCTGCGCCGGAACTGGCGTTCGGAAACCGGACTGATCAGCGCCGTAAATACGATTTTTGAGAATGTACCTGCGCCCTTTGTCTTTAAGGAGATTCAATATGATACTGTTCATGCCGCAGAGGACAATGAGCAGATACGTCCGCTGGCCATTGACGGCAAACCAGCCTCGTCCATCCGGATATGGTATCTGAAATCCAAAGACGGGAAAGAGATTTCAAAAAACACCGCATATGAAACGATTCCCGGTTCCGTTGCAGGAGAGATATCCCGGCTTTTGTCAGCTGGCAAGAAAGGTAATGCGGTTCTGGGAAAAGAAAATGTCAGGGCAGGGGATATTGCCGTACTGGTTCGAAAAAACCGTGAAGCAGCCATGATTCAAAAAGCATTGTCAGAGTTGAAGATTCCCAGTGTAATCCACAGCAGCGGGAATATATTTGACAGTTTCGAAGCGTTTGAAATGGAAAGAGTCCTGGGAGGCATTGCTAATCCAGGTAGTGAAAGAATGGTCAAATCCGCATTAACGACTCAAATGTTCGGACTGAATGCCGTAGATCTCGCAGATCTGATGGCAGAGGATGCCGATCTGGAAAGGCAATTTTCAAATTTCAGGAAGTACCATGAATTATGGAAAAAAAATGGCTTCATTCGAATGTTCACTGTTTTCTGCAGGGATGAGAGAGTTCAGGAAAGGTTGATGTCCTATCAAGATGGTGAACGCCGATTTACAAATATCCGTCATTTGGCGGAAATACTTCATCAGACTTCCATGGTCGGGAAAAAGGGAATCAGTGAACTTCTCTCCTGGTTTCGGAAACAGAGAAATCCAAATCAGGAGCGACTGGATGAGCATCAGCTTCGGCTTGAAAGTGATGAAAACGCTGTAAATGTGGTTACGGTTCATAAAAGCAAAGGGCTGGAATATCCCATTGTGTTCTGCCCTTTTACCTGGGAGGCTTCAAAACTGAAAAAAGATGAGGATCTGTTTTCATTTCATGATGAAAAGGATTCAATGATCTTAACCCTGGATGTCGGTTCAAAAAGCAGTGAATCTATTCAAAAAGCGGAAAGAGAAATTTTGTCGGAAAATCTTCGTTTGCTCTATGTCGCTTTGACCCGGGCGAAAAACCTTTGTTATCTTGTCTGGGGAAGATTCAAGGGCGCGGAGTCATCCGCCCCCGGCGTTCTGTTTCATTCGAACAAAAAATTCAAAACAGATGACAAGAAAGCCATGGTATCGGATTTTTCACCGCACCTGGAAGAAAAGAAGAGCGGAATTCAAATCCAATATATGCCGAAGGCAACTGGCAGATCTTTTGTTGCTGAAATCGGTGAAACCATTCCGCTTGAATGCAGAAAGTTCACATCAAAAATCAGCAGAGGCTGGCGGTTTTCAAGTTTTTCGTCGCTTATCCATCATGATTTCGGTGATGATGCAATAGCGGACTATGAACCTGACGATGAAAGTGGGCTTAGCAATCTTTCTGAACCGGAAGATCCTCCGGACATAGACCGGTTTGACGATATATTTCTTTTCCCAAAAGGGGTAAAACCGGGGATCTGCCTGCATGATATTATGGAGCATCTTGACTTTACGGACAGTGACCCGTCAAATATCCAAAAATGCGTATCGGAAAAGCTCGCTTATTATGGATTTGATCTGAACTGGACTTCTGTTGTAAGCGGAATGATTCAAAACATTCTGGCTGCACCTCTTGATCCAAACCGTGCTGGTTTTCAATTGTCTTTAATTCAAAAAAAAGACCGAATCACCGAACTTGAATTCTGTTTTCCGACTCAATCGGTTACACCGGAAAAACTTAAAAATATATTTATGGAGCACGCAGATTCTAATGGTTCAAAGCATTTTGCGAATCGCATTGGAAACCTTAATTTTGGCATATTGAATGGCTTCATGAAAGGTTTCGTCGACCTGGTATTCCAGTATGAGGATAATTTTTTTTTGCTGGACTGGAAATCCAATTATCTTGGAAAGAGAAGAGAAGATTACGGTTTAAATGCGCTTGCAACAACAATGGAAAAGGATCTTTATATCCTTCAGTATCATCTCTATACCGTTGCACTTAACCAGTATCTATCAAAACGTTTGCCGGAATATACCTATGCTGATAATTTTGGAGGTGTTTATTATCTCTTTATGCGTGCCTTTGGTTCAGAGGCAGAAGATCATGCCGGAATTTACACGGACAAGCCTTCGCCTGAACTGATTAAAAATCTGTCAAATCTTCTGATACATTTCGGGAACGGAAAAAGTGGATAAAAAATTAACAGAAATTTTAATCCGGAAGGGGACATTTTCTCATCTTGATATTCATTTTGCGGAGTTTATGCAAAAGCTGGATGGCAGGAATGACACCGGAATATTCCTTGCAGCAGCCTCTGTAAGCAGCAGCAACAGGCAGGGGCATATCTGCCTTGATTTTTCGAGGATTGCAGATCGACCTCTTTTACCGGAATATGATTTATACTATCCAGGCAGGGAGAGTTGGATTGAAAAGTTGAAAACCAGCCCGATCGTGGGCACTTTCAGCGACTTCAAGCCGCTTATTCTAGATGCTTCATCAAAACTCTATCTGCATAGATATTTTGAATATCAGAAAAATCTGGTGCAATTTATTAAAAATCGTGTTTCAGATCATATCTGTCCCGATATATCCGGTTTGCAGAAAAGTCTGAGTCGACTGTTTGGGGAAGAGAAGGGCGGGAAAGAGCCTGACTGGCAGAAAATCGCCGCAATTGTTGCTGCACACAGAAAATTTTGTGTCATATCCGGAGGTCCGGGAACCGGCAAAACAACTACGATTGTCAAAGTGATGGCCCTGCTTCTTGAGATGAATCAATCAAAACCGCTGAAAATAGCTCTTGCGGTGCCGACCGGAAAGGCAGCAGCGAAACTGCAGGATTCAATTAGTACAGCGCTGGAGGATTTGAACTGTTCCGATGATATTAAAGCCCTTATGCCGAATGAGGCATCGACAATTCACAGACTCCTTGGAACGATTTCGGGATCTCCTTATTTTCGTTACAACGAAAAGAATCGTCTGGATGTTGATGTCGTGATTGTAGACGAATCCTCAATGGTCGATCTTGCGCTTCTCGCCAAGCTGGTCCGATCATTGCCCGACTATGCAAAACTGATTCTGGTAGGAGACAAGGACCAGCTTGCTTCAGTCGAAGCCGGGTCTGTCTTTGCCGATATCTGCGACGCAGGCGTCATGAATGTTTTTTCAAAAGATTTTTATCGGATTATCGACCGGATTTCGAGCGAAAAAATCACAATGCAGGACACGGAAAAAACTGGAAATCGAATTGAAAATTGCATGATTCAGCTTCTCACAAATTACCGATTCGGAGATGAAAGCGGGATCAGGAAGGTCAGTTCTGCCGTTAATGAAGGTAACGGCTCTCTTGCACTGATGCATTTGAAGGATCAAAGGTATTCTGATATCCGTATTGAAAAAGTTCCGGCAAGAAGAGGGTTGAAAGATCGAATTAAAAACACTGTCATCCCGGGGTTCAGAGATTACCTGATTGCAGATAATCCTCAGGATAA
The DNA here is from genome assembly GCA_030145525.1 of Desulfobacterales bacterium. Lineage (GTDB taxonomy): Bacteria > Desulfobacterota > Desulfobacteria > Desulfobacterales > SURF-7 > JAQYVL01. Next base: position 616 of record JAQYVL010000088.1, on the reverse strand, counting down.
AATAGAGGCTTTTGGAAAGTTCAGAATTCTGTGTGCGCTTAAGGAAGGTCCTTTCGGTGTTTTTGCAGTGAACAGAATGATCGAAGAAATTTTGACCGAAAACAAACTCATTCGCAGCAAAGAGATCTGGTATGAAGGCCGACCCGTGATGATTGTTGAAAATGATTACAACCTCCGGCTTTTTAACGGTGATGTGGGAATTTCCATGCTTGATTCGGCAGACAAGGAGATTCGTGTCTTTTTTCCGGATAACCGCGGCGGTCTGAGAAAATTTCATCCCATGAGGATTGGACCGCATGAAACGGTTTTTGCCATGACGGTTCATAAGAGTCAGGGTTCGGAATTTGAAAATGTGATTCTGCTCCTTCCTGACCGTGAGTCTCCGGTTCTGACAAGAGAGCTGATCTACACGGGGATAACAAGATCGCAAAAACAGGTTCTTATCTGGGGAGATGAACAGGTTTTTGAAAATGCGGTTTCAAGGAGGGTTACCCGTGTATCCGGGTTGAAAGATGCGTTGTGCCAAATTAAAATTTAAAGTTTTACTTTCATCGCTTTAAACATCTGCCGAATCCCTTCCTCGACTTCCAAAGGAGAATATCCCATGGAAAAGGCC
>JAQYVL010000087.1 GCA_030145525.1 Desulfobacterales bacterium | reverse complement strand
CCCTCCTGTCCCCTCAGGATCGTTTTAGAATTATCGTTAAAATTCATCCCGGGCTGTCTACCCCCTGTCAGATTTTTCAGCCGGATACAACTAAAAACATTTAGCCTGTATTCATTATTTTTATCATAAAAGGTTGCAACCCATCAATATCTGAAAAGAGGATTCGCAAAAGTTCAATCAGCCCAAGAATGAGAGAAAAAATGTCAATACAATTTCTGCCGGATTACAAGGAAAGCATCTGTGCAAAGTTATACTCCCGGCAGGGCCGGATTCGATCCGTACCTGCCGGGGAGATGGATTTTATCAATCTTTCTTTCGCCGCTATTCCATTGTCACGGAACCCATGTTGGCCTTACTGTCCTTTCCGATGGCAATGTTGGCTGATTTCTTAACATCAGCCTTGTTGATCACCTTGCCGGAAACCTTTGAGTCCTTCATGGTTACAGCACCCATGTTGGCTGTTGATCCTTTACCCAATGCGATATTCGCGGATTTTTTAACATCGGCTTTATTGACGACCTTGCCGGAAACCTTTGAGTCCTTCATGGTTACCGAACCCATGTTGGCTGTTGCGCCTTTACCCAATGCGATATTCGCGGATTTTTTGACTTTGGCCTTGTTGACCACCTTACCCGATACTTCAGAGCCTTTCATGGTTACCGAACCCATGTTTGCTGTTGCGTCTTTACCCAATGCGATATTGGCGGATTTTTTAACATCGGCTTTATTGACGACCTTGCCCGATACTTCTGAGTCCTTCATGGTTACCGAACCCATGTTTGCTTTTGCACCTTTACCCAGGGCAATATTGGCGGATTTTTTAACCTTGGCCTTGTTGACCACCTTGCCGGATACTTCTGATTCAGCAAAAGAAACTGAAGCGGTAATAAAAAGAATTCCGATTACAAATGCAATTGTCTTTTTCATGATTTGTTCCCCCTGTTTTGTTTTGTTCATGTTGGAATCTGAATCGTCAGATTAGTTGGTTGGAAAGCATGTAAAATCTTTCTCCTTGCCAGTATGGCAGATGTATACTCCATGAATTATCAAAATGCAATGAAATGAATCACTAAAAAGGTATGAAATTCATCACACTTGGAGAAAAATTCCAAACCGGCATTGACCATCGGTTCATTCATAGACAACACAGCGACAATAACCATATGTTTTAATGATAATATCGTTCAAATATGAATTTTGAGCCCATTGAGGCAGGCCGCCCGCATCTGCGCTCAGATCTCTCCCCGGCTTTACCCGGTCTTCCTATCAAGTGTGAGATAAATATCATAATGACTAAACAGAGTTCAATTGGAATTTTTTATTTTCTAAAGCCTGACATTCCACTTGCTATGAAAACCGGACATTTTAAAATGCTATTGACAGACAGTAAATTGTTGAATTGATTTTTCCAATGATTATTGTTATGATTAAGGGAAATATGAATGTCCTAGGTATCTTGCCAGGTCATTCAAATATTAATAAAAAGCTTCTTTCCATTGAAAAATTATTTTGAATTGATCTATAATACAACTTTTCAGATCTTCCTTGCGAAGAATATTTCCCGAATGATTCTATATCAAACAAAAAAACAAGTGTGCTGGATGAAATAATACAAGAGAAAAACGATTTTTTTTATTGCCGGAAATATGAAAAAAGAACCTGAAAAAACGTGGAAAATCCTAATAGCGGATGATGAGGAAGAGGTTCACCGGATCACAAAGATGGTCCTTTCGGACTATATTTTCGACGGCCGCAAACTATCATTTCTGAGTGCGTATTCGGGCGAAGAATCCAAAAAACTTATTCAGGAGCATCCGGATATCGCTATCATCCTTCTGGATGTAGTTATGGAAACAGACGAAGCCGGGCTTGAAGCGGTTCAATATATCCGCAAAACCTTAAAAAACAAATTTGTTCGCATTATTCTCCGTACGGGGCAACCCGGAAAAGCTCCGGAACAAAATGTCATAATGGAATATGACATAAATGAATACAGAGAAAAAACGGAACTCAGTGCCCGCAAACTTTACACAACAATAACCGCTTCCCTTCGAGCCTACAAAGACCTTATAACAATTGACAAAACTCGAAGAGTTTTGGAGCTGGTCATTAAATCCTCCAAGCATATCTTCAGTCGTCATTCCATAGAAAATTTTACGGCCGACGTTCTGGATCAAATTCTGTCTATTATAAATCTTGACCAAAACGCCTTAAGCGGGGAAGCTTCAGGGTTTGCAGCATTATATGAAAATAACAAGTTTCACATCCTGGCGGCAACCGGTCAATTTGAAAATTTTATCAACAAGAGTATCTTTAAAACGCTTCCCGAGAATATAAAGACGCAACTGCATCTTGCCCTTGAGAAAAAAAATGAAATTTTTATTCAGGATGCCTATATTGGATATTTTTGCACAAAAACCGGTTCCGAAAACATTATCTACATGAACGGATGTGGAAAACTGACCGAGCTTGAAAAAGATCTCATAAGGATCTTTTCCTCAAATGTAGCCATTGTTTTTGATAATATTTATCTATCCCAAGAAATCGTTGATACTCAGAAAGAAATTATTTTTACCCTTGGCGAACTTGTTGATACACGTTCAAAAGGACTTGCAAACCATGTTCGAAGGGTTGCCGAATTTTCCTACCAAATGGCTCTTCTGGCAGGCCTCGAAGAAAAAGAAGCCGAGCTCTTAAAACTGGCCTCACCCATGCACGACCTTGGAAAATTCGGGATTCCCGATAAAATTTTAAATAAGCCGGGAGAACTTTCAACCGATGAATATTCGATTGTCAGAAACCACAGCGGAATAGGCCATGAAATTCTGAAAAGTTCCAAACGGAAAATTTTAAAAACCGCCACGATAGTGGCTCAGCAACACCACGAAAAATGGGATGGAAATGGTTACCCGCAAGGTTTAAAAGGAGAAGATATACATATTTACGGCCGAATCACGGGACTTGCGGATGTATTTGACGCACTGAGTCACAGCAGGGTATATAAAAAAGCCTGGCCGCGTGAACAGGTAATCGAAAGCATTAAAAATGAAAACGGAAAACATTTTGACCCGCATCTTGTCGATCTCTTCCTCGAAAATGTAGACCGGTTCTTTGCGATTAACAAAAAATTTCCCGAATGAACCACCATCCGCAAAATCCAACCCCAGGGCACATATCATACGGAAAAAATGAAAAATTAAAACAAGGGCATACGGGGCGAGAGGCCATCGTGGCGAATATTGTCCAATGATTTTGACAACCATTATTGACAGTTTCGTAAAAAGTCAAAATTCTGATGGCAAAGAAAAAAGTTCAATCTCAAGGCGCGTAAATCCCGAGGAATACCGTGCCAGCGGCAGCCGTAGGCGTGTGTAGTTAGCCTACTCCGCAGTGACGAGGGATGCAGCGCAACGCAGAAATTGGACTTTTTACGAAGCCATCATTATTGTTCTTCAAATATCCAGGGGAGGAATGGGCCGAAGCTTTTTATTTCTGTCAAGACAAACCAGATGAAGCTCGCATGACACCGCAAATTTTTTCCCGCCCTTCCTCCATGCTTCATGATGCCATACCATCCTGTATTCACTATCAAATTCATAGGTTGTCCGGATGTCAATTAATTCGCCAAACTCCACACCCTCTGAATAGTGCAAGTCTGCTTTATACACTGCAAAACCGATACCTTCCTCTTTCCATAACCTGACGAGTTCAGCCGTACCAATTACGTGCTCTCTCGCTCTTTCGAAATATTTCAAAAAATTGGCATGATACACGACTCCGGAATGATCGGTATCCTCGTAATAAATCTGTACCGGCAGGTGGTAAATCTTACTGATCATGTTTTTACCTTACTGAAAAAAAGGTATAAAAAAAACCTGGCCCAAGGGGCCAGGTTTTCGATTGCAAATTGAAAACTACTTGATATTGAAATGCTCCACAAGCCACAGACTGAGTTGCGGCAGATACGTTATAAACATCAGTGCGATAAAAAGCATTATCAGAAACGGTATGGTCGCCCTATAAAGTGAAAGCACCGGCTTGTTGAATCGGAAAGATGAAATAAAAAGGTTCATCCCGACCGGTGGTGTTGAATATCCAATCTCAAGATTTGTCAAAAAGATTATCCCAAGATGCACGGGGTTGATTCCATAACTTGCGGCAATCGGCAGTATTAAAGGAACGGTAACAAGTATGGCGGAAAATATATCCAGCACACAGCCCACGATCAGCAGAAAGATATTAAGGGTCAAAAGAAAAACCACTTTTGAAGTGATATGGCGCTGCATAAAATCCAGAATAATCATGGGGATTTCAGCGTCAATCATATAGTTTGTAAGTCCATAAGCGGACCCCAGGATAATAAGGATTCCTCCGACAAGTATCATACTGCGCTTCATGATAGAGGGGATGGCTACAATTTTAATATCCTTATGAATAAACACCTCAATGATCAGGGCATAAGCAACCGTAATGGATGCAATCTCGCCTAACGTAAAAAATCCCCCGTAGATACCCACGACAACAATAGCCGGGATAAGTAGCTCCCACTTTGCTTCATTGACGGCTTTGAAGACCTCTAAGAGACTAAACTTTTTCTTGGGAACCGAAGCCCTTTTTCCGATGAAAATACTATACAGTGAAAGAATAATAATAAGAAAAATTCCTGGAATAAGACCTGCTGCAAAAAGCTGATTGATACTTGTTTCCGAAACGACACCAAAAAGTATTATGGGAAGACTCGGCGGGAAGAGAAGTCCAAGGCTCCCTGAAGAAGTCAACAGTCCCAGGGAAAAATTTTCCGGGTATTTTTCCTTGATTAAAGAAGGATACAGAAGGCCGCCCAAAGCAATGATGGTAACACCGGAGGCACCTGTAAAAGCTGTAAAAAAAGCGCACGTGCAAAGTGCTACAATCGCCAGACCACCCGGAAGCCATCCCAGGACAGCCCTGGAAAAATTCACCAGCCGGATGGATGTCTTGCTCTCTGCAAGAATATACCCTGCAAACGTAAAAAGCGGTATTGTATACAGAAGCGGCTGGCTTGAAAAATTACTGTAGACATCAACAATTATCGCAGCCAAAGGGACTTCCGTAAGGTAAAATCCAACCATTGCAAAAGCGGAGATCACTACAAATATTGGCGCTCCCATGATCGCCATAATGGTGATTAAAATAACAATCAGTATCGTCAATTTATTTTTCCTTTATCAGTTTAAGGAAACCTTCTATTCCTTTTGAGGCAAAACGAAGAGTAATAATCAAATAACCGATGGGTATAATAATTTCCAAAAGCCAAAGCGGAAGGTGAAAAAAGAGCAGTTCTCCCTGGGCTTCATATTCAAGCTTTACAAAAACGTAGGCGGCATACACAAGGAGGCAGCCGATGATAACCGAAAAAATATTTGTTACCACGTCTGCAATCTGCATCCCTTTGCGGGAAAGCAGTTTTGATGCAAGGTCTATTTTTATATGCATACCGCCTCTTGTTGCGATCCCGGCCCCAAGGAATGCGACCCATAATAGCATGTGTCTTACAATCGAGTCTCCACCTGCGATCCCGCTTGAAAAAAAGTTCCTAAGCAGGACCTGAAGAAGAACCATGGACACCATCAACCCCAAAATGGCTGACAGAAAAAACGCTTCCACCTTCATTATCTTATCGAAGAAATTTCCTGATCCGGCAAGGGCAGTACCGCAACCCGGACATGCCTCTTCCTGATCATCGATCTCTTTTCCGCATTCTTGACAGATCATAATCATTACCTATTGAATCCTTATATAATCGCTTTCAGGATGCATTTTCCTGTATTCCTCAAGATATCCAAGAACCTCATTGAGGAGTTCCCTTGTATAAAGTTTGCCGATAAGCGCCTCTCTTGCTTTAAACTGTAAATCATTAGCGAACGCGATCGTCTTTTCGTTTGCAGGAACGATTTTGATACCGGCGTCCTTAAGAACCTTCAGGCTGTCTGTGTTTGCCTTCCTGTTTGCCCGCATAATTTCTTCATAGTATACTTTTGCAATTTTTAAAACCTTCTCTCTCCCTTCAGGAGAAATCTTGTTAAATATTTTTTTCGTAACTAAAAGCGCGGAAGACGGATCTGTCGAAGGGATTTCCGTAATGTAATCAAATTTTGTATACCATCTGAATGCCACTGCCCCGAAAGGAGTACATGGAGCCGTATCGATCAACCTTGTCGAAAGCGATGTCAATACATCTGTAATGGAAAGAGAAACCGGTGTCACATCAAGACTTTCCCATATCGTCATGCTGAGCACATCATCCCCCCAAACCCAGACTTTCATTTTTCGCAGAGCTTCAATAGAGGTGATCGGCTCTTTTGAAAATGTATGAACAAAACCGATATCCGACCATCCGATCACAACATACCCTTTTTCATCAAACAGCTTCTCCATTTTATCTTGGAGTTTGCTTCGGACATAGGTAACTTCTTCATAATTTTTGAAAAGAAAAGGTATATCCGTAACTCTCACCTCCGTAACAATCCTGCTCATGCCGTTGCTTGTAAATGCTCCTCCATGCAGCTGCCCCAGCCTCATTTTTGTCAGGACATCTTTTTCATCTCCCTGAATCGCACCAGGATAAATTTTAAAATATACCTCGTTATTTGTCTCTTCCCTTATCTTGTCCCGCATTTTTTCAAGCACATTCATCACGGAGGATCCCCTGGGCGCAAGGGTTGCGATTTTTATGGTAACCTTTGCCCGGTCTTTTGGCTTTGCCTCGGCAAAAGGAATTCCATTCCCGATTAAAAGAATTAAAAATAAAATGATTATCTTTCTCATCTTTCTCCGCCTCTCTACCAGTATTTCTATAAGGTTAACTTTTTATAAGCTCAAATTATGATAATAGTTTCTATTATTCTTGTTTGAAAAAAGAACACTGTTCCGTGCCGGCATAGCACAAGTCATTGTGTGTACCATGTAATACGTTACACGCAGACATGTAATCCATACCGTCCTGTCTTTTTTAATATATCCGTATCTTTTGTCAAGTTCTTTCGGGAAGGGACAACAAATAAGATCAAAATCGTTTTCATTTTTTATCTGACCGAAATTTCTTTTCGGTACGAGCTTTTTCCCTAATGCTCCGCCACTTGTCAAGTCGCTGTTTTATTATCTTTTCATACCCTCTCAGGGTTGGAGAATAATAAACCTGCCCTTCCAGCTCTTCAGGCAGATATGACTGAGGCGTAAAAGCATCTTTGTATTCATGAGCATATTTATAGTCCCTTCCATACCCAAGCTCTTTCATCAAAGGGGTCGGGGCATTTCGGATATGATAGGGAACCGGGAGGGTTCCACTGTTTTTCAAAACAGCCTCTACGATATTCATTGTTCGATAAATGCTGTTGCTCTTCGGAGCTGTTGCAAGATAGACTGCAGCCTGCAAAAGTGCAAGATCACCTTCCGGATGACCCATAAATCGAAATGCTTCAACAGCGTTCAATGCCACGTTCAAAGCATTTGAATCTGCGTTACCGATGTCTTCGGATGCAAATCTGACCATACGTCTTCCGATATAAAGAGGATTTTCACCCGCCAAGATCATACGCATAAGCCAGTAGGCTGAAGCATCCGGGTCACTTCCCCTCAGGCTTTTGTGAAATGCTGATATCAAATTGTAATGCTCCTCTCCATTTTTGTCATACCGGAGAGCTTTCTGCTGGAGGCTGTCTTCCAGATTCTTGAGCCTGATGCGATGGATTTCTTTATCACCATCTGTTTCTTTTCCGGAAAGAATAAGTGATGCGGTAATCTCAAGTCCGTTTAAGGCTGTTCTCACATCACCGTCTGATATGGCGATAAGATGATTCAGTGCATCTTTCTCGATCACAAGACGATTCTTTCCCAGCCCCCTCTCTTCTTCCGTTAATGCTTTTTGAAGAATTATCGTGATCTCTTCTTGCGAAAGGGGATTCAGGACAATCACTCTACAACGGGATATCAGGGCAGGAATAACCTCAAATGAAGGATTTTCAGTAGTTGCCCCGATCAGGGTAATCAGCCCGCTCTCAACATGCTGTAAAAATGCATCCTGCTGAGCCTTGTTAAACCGGTGAATCTCGTCAACAAACAGAATTGTTTTTTTCCGATAAAGGGTTCGCTGTCTTTCAGCATCCTCGATAACGGTTTTTATTGCCTTGACCCCGGAAAGAACCGCAGAGATACGGATAAAATGGGAGCGGGTTTCCCTTGCGATTATGGATGCGAGGGTGGTTTTACCGCATCCCGGGGGGCCCCAAAGGATCATGGAAAAAATACGGTCCTCTTCTACAGCATGACGGATCAGTGCTCCCATTCCTGTGATATGTTTCTGACCGACAAACTCATCCAGGCACCTCGGCCGCATTCTCTCGGCCAAAGGTCTTGATCGATCGGCATCCTTTTCTGCGTGATATTCAAAAAGGTCCACTGGTCAACCCTATTTTTTCCTTTTTTTCATCGAACGTTTTTTTCCGTGCTTCCTTTTCCCAAACTCAATACGCCCGGTTCTGACCCGGAAAAATAAACGAATTGGCGTTTGATCCAGTCCGGCCTGTTCCCGTATCTGATTGATTAAATAGCGTTGATAAGAAAAATGAACCGCTCCGGGGTAATTCACAAAAATAATGAATGTGGGAGGTTTTGTCGATATCTGCGCTGCATAATAAAATTTGAGACGCTTACCCTTGTGTAAAGATGGCTCATTTTTTCGAATCGCCTTTTCTATAATCCGATTCAAAGCACCCGTACCGATACGTGTATTGTATTGTCTGTAAACCGTTTCAACCAGTTGAAAAATCCTCGACACCCGTTGCCCGGTCAGAGCTGAAATGGTCATTGCAGGAGCAAAATTTAAAAACTTGGCCTCCATCCTCAATTTTTCATAATAGGTTTTGACGGTTTTATCGTCCTTTTCAACAAAATCCCATTTATTCAGCAGAAAAATAGTGCCGCATCCCCTGTCGTGAGCATAACCTGCCACCCGGATATCCTGTTCAGTTATGCCTTCCGAAGCATCGATCACAATAAGAGCGACGTCACACCGATCAAGACTTCGCAACGCTTTTATGATGGAAAATTTTTCAAGCTTTTTTGAGACACGACCTTTTCTTCGGATACCGGCCGTATCGATCAAGCGATACTGTTTTCCTCCAACTTCACACACCGAATCAATTGAATCACGGGTTGTCCCGGGAAGTTCACTTACTACATGCCTCTCTTCCCCCAGTATCCGGTTAATCAGAGATGATTTCCCTGCATTTGGTCTGCCTACAACGGCAAGACTTATCATTTCTTCAGACAGCTGGGATCCTGAATCCGGCAACGCCGGAACCAGGTCATCAAAGAGATCGGATATTCCATAACCATGCTCGGATGAGACAGGGTATAGAATATCAAGCCCAAGGCTGTAAAAATCATAAAGCGCCGGTTCTTTTTCAACCCCATCGATTTTGTTGACCACATAAAAAACAGGGATAGAAACCTTTCGGAGCAGGTCAATCATTTCTCCGTCAAATGCTGAAATCCCTCCTTTACCGTCAAGAATCATGACAACGGCATCCGCATCATCAATAGCCTGACGGACCTGTGACCGTATTTTCTCGGCAAATTCGTCTTCATCATTCGTTTCAAATCCGCCTGTATCAACTACTGAGAAAGCTTTATCGTTCCATTCGGCATCTCCATAGTGGCGATCCCGCGTTACCCCTGGAAAATTATCCACCAGCGCATCTTTCTTACGCGTGATTCGGTTAAAAAAAGTTGACTTGCCGACATTTGGCCTTCCAACAATGGCAACAATAGGTTTCATGGGAAAGTTTGTTTGTTTTTGATTTTTTTAAACTCTGTAAAGGAATTAAAGATCCAAATAAAATAATTCCATGAGCTCAAGCATTTTTGTTAAATTACATTACGAATTCCGATTATCAGGGTAATGCGGTGACATACAATAAAGAGGGCAGGATTGTCAAATATTGAACAGTTGTTCCTATGCTCTGTTCACAGCCATTCCCATATGCTTTTTATAAAATAGGAAATAATCATTCACTTTTTTAATATAGAGTCGGGTTGCTTTAAAAGGAGGAACACCCCGATATTCCATTACTTTTCGGATTCCTGCGTTATAGGCTGCAAGGGCGAGCTCTATATCACCGTTATAACGGTTCAGAAGTTTTTTCAAATACCGAACACCACCGTTAATATTATGTTCCGGGTTAAAACAGTCCTGCACACCCATTTCCCTTGCGGTTCTCGGCATCAACTGCATCAGGCCCATGGCCCCTTTATTGGAAAGAGCAAGAGGATTGTAGCTTGATTCAACCATTATGACAGCACGGACAAGGTCAGGGTCTACTTCATACCGATCGGCAACCTGATTGATAATTGGCTGAAATTTTCGGCTCTTCTTGATATTAAGCCTCAAAGGTTCGGCCTTAATTTCAGATTCCGGCCAAGCCTCGGGCAGGATAATATTGATTTTTAACGTTTCTTCCGCTGCTTGGGTTACACGAGAATATGCCAATGGATTGCCCGCCATAAGGATTATCCAGTAGATCAGCAGAATAAATACAATATAGAAAAACCAGTTATGAATAACTGTTGAAAATGTTCCGATTTGTATTGTTTCTTTTTTCATAAATACCTTCTAAAATCAATAAACCCGAATATTTCATGAATTATTATATCGTTATATTTATAATCATGAAATATTCGGGGTTGATTAACTTATATCATCTTCACTGTATTAGATACAATCGGGACTTGGCCTTATTTATTTCTTATTTTTAATGAAGAAATAGTAGGAAAAAAGTATGAGAAAGGCGGGAGAGGTCTAATACTTTTATAATGAAAACCATCTCTATAGATACTGTGCTGCCCACAAAGCTGCCTGAAGGCGGTTCGGTACATTGATTTTTTTATAGATGTTGTAAATATGAGTTTTTACCGTATGGAGACTGATGCTGAAATCAGCCGCAAGCTCTTTATTGCTGGCTCCGGATGCAATACCGATCAGAATCTCTCTCTCTCTGAATGTAAGGGCACTTACAGCACCCTCTGAGTACTTATTAAAGGCGCCTCTTTTCAAAAGAAAATCAGACATGATTTTTCTGGAGTACCAAAGCTCT
>JAQYVL010000086.1 GCA_030145525.1 Desulfobacterales bacterium | reverse complement strand
AAGGTCGTTAAAGAGATTATCGGGAAAATCGATATGCTGCTGTCAGAAAACAGGCCGGACTGAAAAGAGGTCTTTATACAGGGAGACAGGAAATGAATTTATTTGAAGTTGACCGGCAGTCATGCAATCAGGATGGAATCTGTGCGGCGGTTTGCCCCGCAGGCCTAATTGACTTTCAAAAAGGCGGACATCCGGAATCCATTGCCGGGGCTGATGAATTATGTATCAGATGCGGACATTGTGTGGCTGTCTGTCCGACAGGCAGCCTTTCTCATTGCGAGATACCAGTGGAGGAATGCCCGCCCGTTCAAAAAGAATTGCAGCTGACGGCTGAGAGTTGTGAGCATTTTTTGCGCAGCCGCCGTTCGATAAGAGTTTATAAAGACAAACAGGTACCTGGGGAGGATTTGGAAAAATTAATCAAAACGGCGAGGTACGCGCCGTCAGGGCATAATTCCCAGAGTGTGGAATGGCTGGTTTTGGGAAACAGGAATGAACTGCAGAATCTCTCGGAGATTATTGCGGACTGGATGCGCTGGATGATAAGCAATATGCCGGAGTTCGCCTTGTCCATGCATATGGATAAAACGCTGGCCAGGTGGGGAAAAGGCAGTGATGTCATCCTTCGAGGTGCGCCGGCTGTAATCGTAACGCATGCCGGGAAAGACAATCTTATGGCCCCTGCCGCCTGCACAATCGCCCTGACCTATCTTGAGCTGGCATCAACCGGAATGGGCTTGGGCTGCTGCTGGGCAGGTTATTTTAATGCGGCTGCCACTACTTATCCGCCCATGATGAAGGCACTTTCCCTTCCGGAGGATCATCAATGCCTCGGCTCTATGATGATGGGATACCCCAAATTCAGTTATCACAGACTGCCGCCCCGCAAACCCCCCGGGATAACATGGCGTATGCCATAGAACTGATTTTAAAAACTCCCCTTGGTTTAATTTTTTTTCGGAGAGCGGGCTTCAATAATCTAAATGTTACTGGATGAAAGCGCCTGATGATATTTGTCCGAATATAAATAGCTTGACAGGAAATTAGATGTTGGTAATAAAATTGTAATAGAGTATACAGTAATGATTAATGTTCGGATTTTAATCCATCAATCCAACAAAATGGAGAAGAAGAAATGAGAAAAGTAAATGTTATCGGTGTTGGTATGACAAAATTTACAACGCCAAAAGCCCTTATCCCATACACGGTTATGGGAAAAGAAGCGGCAACGGACGCCTTGAAGGATGCAGGAATAGAATACAATGAAATTGAGCAGGCTTATACCGGTTGGGTTTATGCCGACAGTTGCGCCGGTGAAAAAGTTCTGTATGAGCTGGGCATGACCGGTATTCCAATATTCAATGTAAACAACAACTGTTCAACCGGTTCAAACGCGCTTTATCTTGCAAGGCAGGCTGTCGCAAGCGGTATTGTCGAATGTGCGCTGGCTCTGGGGTTTGAACAAATGACACCCGGTGCTCTTGGAATGACATTTACTGACCGGCCAAATCCGATGGAAACCTATTTTATAAAACTGTTTGAATTTCAGGAACCAAAAGAAGGTGCGCCTCCAGCAGCCATGCTTTTCGGAGGAGCCGGCGTGGAATATATGGAAAAATACGGGACAAAACCGGAAACTTTTGGAAAAATATCCGTAAAGGCAAGAAAACACGCCGAACACAATGAGCGGGCTGTGTTCAGAAATCTTTTAACGGTCGAAGAGGTCATGGAATCGCCGCATCAGTTTGGCCCTCTTACCCGTTTCCAGTGTTGTCCTCCTACATGCGGTGCAGCAGCAGCCGTTATCTGCTCAGATGACTTTGCAAAAAAACATAATATCAGCAATCCGGTATATATTGCGGGCCAGTCCATGATTACGGATTTTTCCAGTTCTTTTGAAGATAAGAGCGCGATGAAAATTGTCGGCTATGATATGACCGCGGCGGCGGCAAAGGAAGTATACGAAGCGGCAGGCATCGGCCCTGAAGATATCGGTGTTGTCGAACTGCATGACTGCTTTACGGCAAATGAGCTTATTACATATGAAGGGCTTGGGCTGACGCCTGAAGGGACCGCGGAGAAGTTCATTGAAGACGGCGACAATACTTATGGCGGTAAAGTAGTAACAAATCCGTCAGGAGGGCTGCTGTCCAAGGGCCATCCTCTTGGAGCAACCGGTCTTGCCCAGTGTTCTGAGCTTGTCTGGCAGCTTCGCGGAGAGAGCGGAGTCCGTCAGGTAGAAGGAGTAAAAGTGGGGCTTCAGCACAATATCGGGTTGGGCGGTGCCGCTGTTGTGACTATGTATCGAAGAGATTAGAGGCTATCTGCATTTCAGTATTTTCTGAGTGGTTCATACGAATTAAAAAACCGGGTTCCATCGGAGCCCGGTTTTATTTTGTTCGTTTTTGACGCTTATAGTGAGTATCAAATTAATTTTCCGATTCAAGCGCTCTCTCAGTGCTCAAGCAGCCTCTGAGTGAAGTATATTGAAGTCATTTGGAAAGTGTTCTTAATGAAGCGGAGCAAATGAATAGAACACTCCAAATGCTGCAATCAACGAACGAGGAGGCTCTTGATCGACTTTCAATCGGAAAATACTTCTGAGAACCACTATAACCTTTATGGGGCAGGCAATGACACAATTTGTAGGGAAAGCGGATCATGTGCGCCGGATCCTTCCTGCGATTGACCCGAAACAGTTCGAAACAGACCTTAACCGTCTCTGTGAAATGGCGATCGAGTCAGGGGCGGAAACTGCGGTAGCTATTGATGCAGGCGATGTTGTTTTCAATTCCGAAGTTCTTGAGCGCGTTTCTTCAGATGATGCCTTCCTTTCGGTTCACTGGCCCCTTAATTATCCCAAAGATGATATCATTGAAGCTGTAAAAGCATACCGGAAAGGCATTTTTTTCAGGGTCACAGGCGATAAGGGAATGCCGGAGTATGGAGGCGGGCCCATTCGGAATGCGGTTCATCGGAAAAAATACTTTAAAGTCTACGAGATTGTTACCATGCTGGAATCAACCTCGTTTTACTATGGGTATCATCTTGCAGCCGGATTTGCAGCGGAAAACTGCCGTGCGATCTTTTGCGCGGAAGAAAAAAGATGCCTCCCCATGCTGAAAGGAAAAGCCTGCATACATCCAAACAAAGGCAGGCCTTCTATGGAGGCGGCAGGAATGGACGCGAATACCATGGCAAAAAATTTTGACTGGAAGCCTGTGGAAAATGGTTTTGTTATCTATGGGTTGCTAATGGTTGCTTAGAAAATGATTATGCGGAGGTGTTCCGGTGTTTGACTCTGACCTTGAAAAACTGCGAAAAGGTGCAATGGAAACCGGTGCGGATAAGGCGGTCGTCATTCCCGCTTCGGATGTTATAATCGACCCCAGAGTAAGGCTGAAATGCATGATCCCGAAATGCTATATGTCGGGAAGCTGCGGACACTGTCCACCGCACGGGTATTCAATTCAGGAAGTAAAAGATATCGTGTCGCAGTTTGAGAAAGCAGTTTTTTTCAGGGTGAAAGTAAAGAGTGATATCATCGCTGCGGAGTCACTTTATAAGGCTGTTGAGTCCGGCGTGTTAGATCGAAATGGGAATGCGTTTAATCTTACAGGGTATTATATCCTCGTTTTTTCTATTGCCAGGATTCTTCAAAAAAGAGCAAGGGCAATGGGATATACCAGGACGCATGGGTTTGCGGCCGGAAACTGCAGGGACCCTTTTTGTCATTTGCAGCCTCACTGTCAGGACCTTATGACAAAAAACGGCTGCCGCCATCCTGAGGTGAGCTTACACTCAATGGAAGCAAGCGGTATTGATGTGTTTTTGATGGCTGCAAAAACCGGATGGGATCACTACCCGATCGGAGGATCCTGCATACCGGAGAAAGTGCCCCAGGGAAATTTGATGGGGTTGGTACTGGTTGCATAGAACTGGTTTCAACTGACAATGGAGAAAGGTATGAGAACAACCATCCAAGGCATTCGGAGTCGTTATTCGGATTTTCGCGATAATTTGTCGGCGCTTAAAAAATATAATATTACAATAAAACAAATGCCTTTCCTCCTGAAGGAGTGGAGGCTGTGGCTCCGGGTAACCCGGAATTTAAGGGAAGTAGAAGGCTCCTGGTCGGGGGCCTTTAGGCGCTATGTTCGCATGTTCACAAACAGGCCGGATAGAAAGAATAATCCGTTCATGGGAAGCGATTAACATGAAATCCATCTATTTTGATGTCAGCATCCCCAAAATACTCATAACGAAATCGTTATCAAAAATTTTTCCGCCCATCTGCTTTTCTTCTCTTTCACCGGTTGGATTCGGAGAATTCAGGGATCAGAGCCTCCCAGGAAAAGGCTGGGTAAGAGTTGAGAACATCCTTTCCGGGATATGCGGCACCGATATTTCAATGTTTTTTGTCAAAGCACATCCTTCCATCTCAATCGCTGCCCTGCCGGGCGTGCCCCGGGTTTTTTTAGGGCATGAGATCATCGGAAGGGTTTCCGAAACCGGTGATGGCGTTACAGATTTTTCCGTGGGAGATCGGGTTACGATGCAGTCCTATCTCCCCTGCTGTTCCATTAGGGAGATTGATCCGCCCTGTGATTCATGCCGGAATGGAAATTACAATACCTGTGATAATTTTTCAGTAGGCGAATTACCGAAAAATCTTGGAGCCGGTTTTGGAGACAGGTTTATTGCCCACCATTCGCAGCTGGTAAAAGTGCCGGATGAAATATCGGATGAAGATGCCGTGCTGATCGAACCTGCTGCCGTTTCACTTCACGCGGTACTTAAAAGACCTCCCAAAAGCGGTGAAAATGTTCTGGTTATCGGTGCCGGTACGGTCGGTCTGAATGTAATACAGTTTGCAAAAATCGTAAGCCCTGAATGCAGAATTTCTCTGATGGAGAAAATTGATTTTAAGAAGGATTTTGCTTTAGGGCTTGGTGCGGACCAACTGCTTGAAGGTGATCCATATTCGGAGGTTGCTGATGCGACCGGGGGAAAACTTTACAGGGGGCTGCTTGGCAACAATAACATTCTGGGGGGATTTGACCTGATTTATGATTGTGTGGGGCACTCGCGAACAATACATGACTCTTTGAGATGGCTGAAGGCAAGTGGAGATTATGTCATGATCGGAAATCAGCTTACTCCTGTTTCCTTTGACCAAACCCCGATATGGCATCAGGAGTTGAGGGTGATCGGTGTCAACTCTCACGGCTCTGAGGAGTTCAACGGGAGAAAAACAAGCAGCTTTGACCTTGTCATGGAAATGATGCAAAGTGGTAAAATTAAACTGAATAACTTTATTACGCACCGGTTTCCTTTGAATGAATACCGGCAGGCCTTCAAGCTTCTTCGAAATGCTTCAGATAAGATCGTTAAGGTTGTTTTTGAAAACAAATAGGCCGGAACCGGCCGATTTGACCTGAGACATTTTCCCCCATCATTTCTGTTTAGTGTAAAGTTTATAAAAATATTGACACATGGGTCAAAAGCTGTAAATTATACATTGATCTGAACCAAAAGGCGGTTTTTCCCCGCTCCATGTTGCCGCTGATTTCAAAGCAAAGGTGATGTGCAATGTCAATGGACTATTATAACCTGAAGTACGGACTTTTTGCTGATGCACCGGATCTGGTGGATACCCTCCCGGCCCTTGGAAAACTGAAAAAGGCATATCCGAAATATATTAAACGGGCGGAAGAAGCACAGTGCCTTGCAAGAAAGTTTGCAAGAGAGGAGCTGCTCCCAAAGGTACTTGAAATAGATACAAAATGCAGCAAGGATCCAAAATATATGGACTGGGAGCTGTGGCGCAAGGCAAATGACGCCAGGTTCAACATTTCGCCGATACCGAAAAAGATGGGAGGGCTTGGATGGAGCGCACTGGACAATGCCGTACTTGTTGAGGAACTGTCCAGTGTATGTATTGCCAGCGCAGCCAATATCACATTCAATACCTTCGGGCTTCTTGGCGCTCTTGTGGAGTGCAGGACAGGAACGGTACTCAAGATTATCAAAATGATGGTTGATGCCCAAGAAAAAGGAAAACCTTTGTTCTGGTCATGGGCGATCACCGAGCCAGGTGCCGGTACGGATGTGGAGGACGGAGAAGCCATGGCGACGATGAGACCTTCCTCCAATGCCAGGAAGGTACCGGGTGGATACATCCTTAACGGGACAAAATGTTTTATTACCAATGGAAGCATTGCAGACTATGTAATTGCAACTATTCCGCTTGACACTTCAAATCCCAGAGAGTCCATGGCGACTTTTTTTGTGTCAACAGATTCAACTGGTTTTTCGGTCGGACGCGTGGAAAGAAAATGCGGACAGAAAGCCAGTCAGACCGCTGAACTTTTTTTCAATGATCTGTTCGTTCCGGAAGAGAATCTCTGGGAGCCTCCGGGTCGAGGGCTGCGTCATACAAGAGAAATCCTCTCCATCACAAGAGGATATGTAGGCCTCTGCGGATCTGCAATAGCCGGCGGCGCACTCCAGCGCTGTATCCAGTTTGCAAACCGGAAGAAGATTAAAAACCACCGTCTGATAGAGGAGGAATGGGTACAATTTGCGATTTCCGATATGCTGAAAGATATCATGGTTGTCCGTGCTGCATGCTACAATTTTGCACTGGCCATGGATACCTATCATGTATGGAGCCTGTTTGACAAAATACCTGTAAAGGCATCCCTTGCGGTTTTTCCTGAAAAATTCATACTGGGGGAGTCTGTTCTTGAACTCGCCCGGAATCGGATGATTGACTGGGCCGGCAATAAATACAAGGGCAGTATTGTTACGGATGATCTGGTTGAAAAGTTTGTAAAAGAAGGATCAGCTCTCAAGGTTGCCGGCACCGATCTGGCCATGAAAGTAAGCGCCAGAGTCCTTGATGTTGTGGGGCTTGAAGGGATGTCCTATCAGTACGGGATTGAAAAATATTTCAGGGATGCAAAGGTTACGCAAATATATGAGGGCTCCAATCAGGCGAACAGGATAGACCTTTTTAACAATACGATCGGTGAAATGATATAGACTTAAATTGAGCGCTCACTTTAGGATAGAAGTACATTTCTGATGCGGCTCGTCCGTTATTATTCATTTCAGCTTTGGAGAATTCGAGCATGTCTTTCAAAGAGTTCAATGAGATATTAAACGAATGCAGGAAATTTGCTAAAAATGAAATCAGGGATCAAGCCCTTGAAGCTGATCTTTTTCCCGATATGTCATGGGTTAAGGGTATCTGGTCAAAGAGCGCGCAGCTGGACATTCCATCGCTTCTAATCCCGGAGGCTTATGACGGAGCCGGTTATTCCGAGTTTTGCTGTGCGCTTGTGCTTGATGCCCTTGCATCGGAATGTGCCGGTATCGCATCTGTTTTTGCCCACCATTTTGCTGCCTGTATTCCGCTCATTCATTCGGACATGAACCAGTGCGAAAAATATATCAGGCAGATTGCCGGTGAAGGAGGAGATCATGCAGCACCGGCGTCTGTAATTTTTCCTTCGAATATGGAAGAAAAAAATATTGTTCTGGCACAAAAGGAGGGCAGGCTTATTCTTTCCGGAACAAGCCAGCTTACCGGAAATACGGATGGGGCAGGCTTGCTTTGTATTTTTGCCGAAGATCCTGAAAACGATAAAGAGTTAACCTGTATTGCACTTGAAAGGAACACCCGCGGGGTCTCTCCGGGGGAGGATGCAAAACTTCCGGGTTTAAAGGTCAATCCGTTCAGGCGGATAACATTTGAAGATGTTGAAATAGACCCCGAAGCGGTTATCGGTGAACAGGGCAAAAGCCTGAAGCTGATGCAAAAGGCGCAGGCTGCTTTTTACGGATTTATATCGGCAATGGCCATGGGGAGTGCCCGCACCGCATACAAAAAAGCCCTTGCATATGCCGGGGAACGTTATCAGTATGGAAAAATGATCATACAGCATCAGGAGATTCAGAGAATGCTCGGAAGTATGCTGATGAAACTGGGTATGGGGACATCCGGATATACCCATTTGTATAATGAAGAGAAACTGAATCTCCCGTTTTCATCCGCAGACCCGATGCTGGCAAAAGCGTTTTGCACAGATGCGGCACTGGAAATTATACTTGATGCCATTCAAATTCATGGCGGATACGGATATATGCATGAGTACGGGCTGGAAAAAATCATGCGTGACATCAAAGTACTTCAGCTTCTGGGCGGAAGCAATCCGCACCACCATGTCCGTATAATTGCGGATATGCAGTAATCCGGAAAATTTTCAGGTTTTTGTAAAATATCCGGCAAAAGGAACCATGGATGACCATCGACCCTCTTTTTTCATCTGATGAATTGGCCGAACTCGCCATTCCGTATCCGGACCGTATAATAAGATTAATCAACAACGGAAAAATTGATGAAGCGATCGTCTTGTGTGACGAAATGCGTGAATCCAGAATTTTGCTGCATGATTTTTTTGCAGATTCATGCGCGGTGCTCTGGAGCTGGATCGGAGAGCGTCTTGGCGAAGATGCCATTGAAGAGATGTTCCGGTATATTTTTAAACAGTCGGCGGAACGACAATATTATGATGTTGCGGAAGCCCAGGTTATGCCGCATCTGACCGTTTATCTTCTTGCAAAATCATGGAGGGCGCACAGTTGTTTCGGAGCAGGCGAATATCCGGGAAAATTTTCAATTACGGAGGATGATGAGAAATTTACATTTCATCTTCATCCCTGTGGAAGCGGTGCAAGGCTGTGGCAAAAGGGCTGGTATGAAAAGGGAAGGGGGGGGAGGCTCTCTGAAAAGGCTTACCCGTGGTCATACAATCGTATCGGTTTTCCGTACTATTGTATTCACTGTCCTTTTTTAAATGAAATTCTTCCATATGAATCAGGCTACGGAAGAATAATGTGGCCGGTTGATCCGCTGAAAGGGCCGGAGGATGAATGCGCATGGCAGGTTTATAAAGACCCGGACAGGGTTTCTGAAAAATATTATGAAAGGCTGAATCTGCCCGGAAAGCCCGGGAAAATGCTCCTTGCGCCTGCCAAAAAAGAAAGATATTTCTCGGATTTCGAACTGGAAGAGCTGGCAAGACCTGTGACAGATCGAATTGCGGAAACGCTTAAGCAGGGAGATTTCGGCAAAGCGCGCCGGTTGTTAAGGGATGTAAAAGACGAGTTTTTGGCCCTTCATGACCTCTATGTCAAGATGCTTCTGGCAACATTTACGTTTATCGCAGACCATGCCGGAGAGCCGGCAGTGGGTGAGGCGCTGGATATTCAGTTCGATAAATGTGTAAAGGAACAGATAATTCTTAAGATAAAGAACATGACGGCAAGGGAGAAAGTTACCTTTCTTGCGACCATGATTTTTGGGACAGACAATTGCAATGGTTCCGGGTATCAAAAAGGAAAATTTTCCGTTCAGGAGACGGACAGGGAGATACGGTTTGTTCTGAACCCCTGCGGAAGCGGAGGCAGATTGCTTCGAACCGGGTGCTATGAACGGATGGGCTTTGTGCAAAAGCACCGCGAAAAAATTGAGAACCTTATCATCAATTTTGCAGCCCGGAATATTCCTCTTCCCGAGACGGTTCTGAAAATCGTTTTCCCATGGGTAGTCACCCATTTTACCCAGCGAAAATCCTGTTCCCAGGGAAAGACAAAAGAGGCGTACTCATGGTCTTTCGGGAAAAAGGGAACGCCTTACTATTGCTGTCAGTGCGGAAAAATAGCTGAAAAGCTGAAAGGAACCGGCCTGCAGATCGATTTCCCCCGAAGCAGAAGAGACCCATGCGTCTGGAAGATTGGAAAGAGATATCCGGATAATTCGTAATATCGTAAAAAAATCTCAAAATCTCATTGACAAGTCCTGCCTGATGCTATAGGAATGCATATCTTTAAACACTGAATAAAAATACTTTTATTCAGAGAATGCATTCAGGCCATATGCGAAAGCTTCATGCGACATCGCGAAATTTTTAAAGAAAAAGATCTGTTTTGAACCAATCCTGCATGGGAGAGTAAAAGGCTCTATTCATTCTGCAGCCGCATTTGTTCAACCTTAAAGACAATAATGAGATTTGGGAAACATTCTATGAATAACGCCGGGTTTACAATAGCGGAACTTTTGACTGTCATCGGCATTATCACAATTGTGTCTGTGATCAGCATTCCTTCATTTATAAGCTGGCTTCCAAATTACAGGCTCAAAAGCGCAGCACTGGATCTTTTTTCAAACTTTCAGGCTGCAAGGATGCGCGCAATACAAACCAGAGGAGAATATGCAATTATGTTTAACGTGTCTGCCGGCAACTATCAACTCGTCAGCAGCGGCGCGAATAAAACGCTTGAACCAGGCGAAAGCGCAAGTGATGACATTATAGAGAAAACGGTTCTTCTTTCAAATTATGGCAGCGGTATCCGATATGGCCATGGCAGTGCGCAGGAAAAAGCAACCCGGAGCAAAGGCAGTTTTTCGTCCGGCGATGAAGTTAGTTATCTTGGCGATATGGCTGAATTCAATTCCCGGGGGATGGCAGACAGGATGGGTTATGTGTATCTGGAAAACAGCAGCAAATCAACTTTTGCCGTATCGACTCCTACCATGGCGGGTGTCGTGCATATCAAAAGGTGGAATGGCAGAGAATGGCGATGATAATGATTCAAAGGAGATCATTATTACGATCTGAAAACGGTTTTACTTTGATTGAGCTTCTTATTGTGCTTGCAATTACAAGTATCGTGGCAGGAACGATTATCTCAGTCTTTATTTCTCAACAAAATTCTTACAAGGCTCAGATCAGGATCGCAGCCCTTCAGCAGAACTTGAGGACTGCGATGGATATGATCACAGAGGATATCAGAATGGCGGGATATTATACCAGTGTTGATGCCGGCAGTTATGCTGGTTATATCGACTGGAATCCCGTAGAGAAAGGCATGGATGAATTTATGCCGCTGATTAATGGAATAAATGGTGTCACGGGAATAAAAAAATACAGGCAGAATTCGGATATCGTTTTAATTGTTAAAGCCGGTAAAGACAGGGGTGTTCTAAATATTTCAGAACAAGCGTTAGTCGGAGAGAATATTTTAAATCTGAATAATTTAGACCTGGATGGAGACGGGGATGAAGATTTAAACGATGGTGGACGTAAATTTGGTGTCCTGATAAAAGCGGATTTCAGCAGTTCAGAGCTTTTTAAGATTGTTTCAGAGGGTCCGCCGGTAATGACGGCTGATATTTTTCAGGCAACATACGGAGAGGGAGATTATATCGCAAGGGCTGATATTATTGTCTACAGGGTGGATGATAAAAACAGTTCCTTTATTCAGACAGTATTGGAAAGGAAAAATTTTGGCAACGGCAATCATTTTCAGGTCGTGTCCGAAGGCATTTCAGATCTTCAGTTTCGATATATTTTGGATGACAACAGCATGGTTGACGATCCAACCGGAGAGGAAAGAAATATTTGTGCTGTAAAGGTTAAACTGACCGGAGAATTAAAAATTTCAGGCACGGTGAAAAAGAGTTGTAATTTGGAGACAATGATAGAAGTCAGGAACAAAGGGGTGTGAATAGGAAAACAGGAAATGCGGTTCAAAAGAAAGCCTTCAGTCTATAATTCTGGTTTTACATTGATCGAAGTTCTTATCGCCATGACGATTTTTTCTGTTGGAATCCTGGGAATCATGAAGCTGCAAATAAAGAGTATTCAAAATAATTCGCTTGCCGCTTCATCGACAGTTGCCGGGGCAATTGCACAGCTTCATCTGGAAAATATAATCAGCAGGGATTTCCATGCTCCCGGCACCAGGGATATCAACAAAGAAAACAATGGCGATTTGAATTCAGTCAGCAATGTCGATTTCAGGAATATAAATGCGGACGGGAGACCGGTTTACTGGGGAAAATATGATCTTGTCTGTAATGTCGCGGATGATACCCCCATCAGAAATACAAAAACATTTGTTGTTACGGTAACCTGGGACAAGGGAAGACGTTC
>JAQYVL010000085.1 GCA_030145525.1 Desulfobacterales bacterium | reverse complement strand
TAACCCGGATAATCGGCAGCCTTTCAGATGCAGACCTGTCAAGGGGTGCGTACAAGAGATTTTCAAGTTTTTCAATTGTAATTCCAGCCGCGATGGAGATGATCAGTTTTTTTTCTGAAAGATCCGAATATCCTTCTTTTCCGGTAAGATCCAAAAGGACCTGCTCCATCACCTGCGGTTTCACGGCAAGGATCAGGATTTCACATTCCCTGAAAAGTCCAAAGTTATCTTTTGCGGTGTTTATTCCATACGTCCGTTCAAGGGCCGTGGTTCTTTCCTCACGGATATCGCTTACAAAGAGTTCAGAAGGATTATTCAGTCCTGAACGTATCATCGCACCTGCGAATGCTTCCCCCATGTTGCCCGCTCCGATTATGCCGATTTTTTTGCAGAGTCTGTCCAAAATTGTATCTCTCCCTGTTTAAATTTATATATTTAACGCAATTAAGATGGTTCTACAAATACTTTTTCAGTACCTTCCTATAAATGGATTTTTATTGCGGATCTGTTTGAGAAATTTTTTCCGATTTATTATATGAGCATTTCACTTTGATTTTGCGTGAAATCTCTTGACTTATGGCTGAGATATTATTAAGTTTTTTGGAAATAGGCAGAGACCTATTCGGTTTGTATTACAGAAGTCTCGACAATTTTTGATAAGGTTTTCTAAATCATGTTTATATTGGGTAACTTTCTTGAAGCCGTTGCAACGGTTATCCATTACGTACTTACGTTGTTCATGTGGGTTGTCATTGCACGCGCAGTTCTCTCTTGGGTTAATCCGGATCCTTTTAATCCGGTAGTCCGGTTTATACATAATGTAACCGAACCTGTTCTTTACCGTATCAGAGCGACAATTCCGGCTGTTATGGGCGGAATAGATTTTTCGCCCATTATTGTATTTTTAGCTATTGTTTTTTTGGATAAATTCATTGTAAACAATCTCATAATCTTATCAAGGAGAATGTTAATCGGTTAAATGGTATCTTAATGAAAGAATTTAGATTTTTTTGCCTTGAAAGTTGCAACCTGCTAACGGAGGCGATATAATGGTAAAACTTACTCCCAGCGACATCCAGCAGCAACAGTTTAAAATTAAATTCAGAGGGCTCGATATAAGAGAGGTTGATGTATATCTCGAGAAGGTAGCTGACGCCTTTGAATCTCTTATCATCGAAAATCAAAAGATCCGTGAAAAGATAGACAGGCTTAATCTGGAAAGTCAGGGATATAAAAAAAGAGAAGAAATTTTCAAACGTGCCATTCTGAACTCCCAGAAAGTATTGGAGCAGATGAAACAGAATGCCCAAAAGTCAGCAGAACTGATCGTCGCGGAAGCTGAAGTAAATTCAGAAAAGATACTCAACCGGGCTCATAACAGGCTGGCTCAGCTCCATGAAGACATTGCCGAACTGAAGCGTCAGCGTATGCAGATTGAAGTGCAAATTCGTTCCATACTTGAATCTCATAGCAAACTGCTTGATATTGAAAAAGAGGACGCAAAAACAAGCGATGATTCAGATGAAAAAGTAAAATTGTTTAACCGGACATAAAAGTCTGTAAGATTATGGCTCGTGCTGGTATCCTAATACAGTTGCAGAATATCCATAAACAGAATTTGTCCTTTTTTGATCAGATTGTAAAAGCTTCTATATTATATTCCTCAAACATAACACCTATAAATTCAGGAGCATTCTATGGCTAAAATAGATGCATTTTTTAAGTTGATGCATGAGCAGGGAGCTTCCGACCTTCATCTCGTAGCGGGACAGCAGCCTGCGCTTCGGGTAAGGGGAGAGGTTGAAAGGGTAAAATACAAAACCCTTGATAATGACCAGTTAAGGAGCATGCTGTATGAGATTACGCCGGAAGAGAAGATAAAGCTGTTTGAAGAAACAGGGGATGTTGACTTTGGATATGAGATTCTGGGTCTTGCTAGATACAGGGTCAATTTTTTTATGCACCGCAGCGGCGTGGGTGCTGTTTTCAGGGAGATTCCAAGCGTAGTTGCATCAATCGAGCAGCTCGGCCTCCCGTCTGTTGTCGGCAAACTGGCAACCCTTCCCCGGGGTCTGGTTGTTGTTACCGGTCCCACCGGCAGCGGAAAGTCAACCACGCTTGCTGCCATTATTGATGTTGCCAACCGCACGAGAAAAGATCATATTATTACCATTGAGGACCCTATCGAGTTTGTACATCAGAGTCAGAGCTGTATTGTGAACCACCGTGAAGTGGGGATACATACCAAAACATTTTCCGCGGCACTTAGAGGCGCTCTTCGCGAGGATCCGGACATCATTCTGGTCGGTGAAATGAGGGATCTTGAAACAATATCGCTGGCCATTGAAGCAGCTTCTACCGGACATCTTGTTTTTGCAACGCTTCATACGACAAGTGCAGCAAAAACAGTCGACCGTATTATCGAAGTTTTTCCGGGGGAGCAGCAGGCTCAGATACGCTCAACACTTGCAGATGGTATACGGGCTGTTATTGCACAGGTTCTTTTTAAAAGAATTGATACAAAAAGCCGCTGTGTGGCACCTGAAATACTGATCGCAACGCCTGCGGTTCGAAATCTCATTCGGGAATCAAAAACGCACCAGTTGCCTTCAATGATGCAGACCGGAAAAAAATACGGGATGCAGCTTTTGGATGATGCGATCATGCAGTTATATCAAAAAGGCTGGATAGGTGCTGATGAGGCATATGCCAAAGCAAATGACAAGGAGCAGTTTAAGCCATTTTTGCAGTCACAGCCAACTGATTTTACAGAGGTTTAGTTTCCGTAGGAGCGAGCAATGAAAAAACAGGAAGTGGATCACATTCTTGCCAGAATGCTCGATTCATATGAAAATGTATCGGACCTTAACCTGACTGTCGGAAAATCCCTGCAGGTTGAAAGCTCGGGAGAATTGCTCCCGGTTGAGATGAAGCCGTTTTTTGAGGAACTGACACCGTTTCAAACAGAAACGATTGCATTGAACCTTATCGATCATGATCCCCGATTGACTAAAAAACTGATAAAGGAAGGATCCTGTGATCTCTCTTACAGCCTTCCCGGAAAAGCGCGTTTCCGTGTCAATATTTTTTCTCAGTCCGGCAATTATTCCATCATTCTGAGGCGCCTTGAGTCAACCGTCCCAACCATATCAAACCTTAATCTGCCGGAAGTGTTTTATAAACTCGCTGATGAAAAAAATGGGATCATTTTTGTCACCGGAGCCACCGGTACCGGGAAATCCACCTCACTTGCGGCAACCCTTGAGCATATAAACGAGAACAGGGCGGTTCATATTGTTACGCTGGAAGATCCGATCGAATATCAGCACCCCCATAAAAAAGCTACCTTCAATCAAAGGGAGCTCGGGAGAGATTTTGATGAATTTTCAAATGGCTTGCGGGCTGCCCTCAGGCAGGCTCCAAAGGTGATTCTCGTAGGTGAAATGCGTGACAGGGAAACCGTGGAAATCGGTCTGAGAGCCGCGGAGACAGGGCATCTCGTTTTGACGACATTGCATACTGTTGATGCGGGAAAAACCATTAGCCGTATACTCGGTATGTTCAACACGGATGAAGAAAACATTGTTCGGGTACGCCTGGCGGAAACCCTTCGCTGGATCGTTTGTCAGAGGCTTTTGCCTAAGGTAATCGGAGGCAGAATTGCCGCTTTTGAAATTTTAGGAACAAATCTGAGGGTAAAGGATGCGATATTGAATGGTGAATCTGAGGGGAAAACTTTTTATGATATCATGGATGCGAATCGAGCCTTCGGAATGACTACATTCGATGAATATATACTTAAAATGTTTGAACAGGGACTTATATCAGAAGAAACAGCTCAGGGATTTGCATCGCAGAAAGGGGTAGTTAACCGGGGTATTGATATTGTGAAGAGTTCAAGGGGTGAATCAACGACGGATATTAAAAATCTGGAGATCGACAGCGGTTACGGTAAGTTTCGTTGACGGCGGGAATAACCCCGTAACAGAGATTCAAAAAGGAGGCCTTTGGACTGAAAAATGGAAATAATATGCGATGAGTGCCAGGCTAGCTTTAAATTATCGGATGACAAAATTCCAGAAGGTCGTACCGCTACATTGCGTTGTCCCAAATGCAAAAACAAGATAACTGTGAGCAGAGAAAAGAAAGAAGATGAGTTTGGTTTTGAAACCGATGGGGACGACATCGCAACCGATGGGGACGACATCGCAACCGATGGGGGTGACATTGCAACCGATGGGGGTGACATTGCAACCGATGGGGGTGACATTGCAATCGATGGGGACGGCACCGAAACTGCTGATGGAAAAGACTCTGAATTTGCACTTGAAGACGACTATTCGGAAGAGTATGAGCAATCGGACAGAGTTTTTGATTTTGTTGAGGATGAAGGGAAAACAGCGCTGGTTTGTGAAGTGGGCAAGAGCGTCAAAGAGAAGATAAAACCGGTTCTTGATTTTATGGAGTACCATATTGTTGAAGTGAACAGTGCGAGGGAAGCAATCAAGAAATTGCGGTATCATATTTTCGATATTATTATTATCAATGAAGAGTTTGATACTCGCGATCCGGATGCAAACGGTATATTGATTTATCTTTCACGAATGCAGATGCTGGAGCGCAGAAAAATATTTGTGGCTATGCTCAGCCAGCGGTTTCAAACCATGGATCACATGACGGCGCTTCATAAAAGCGTCAACCTGATCATTAACCTTGAAGATATAGATGGGCTTGAAAAAATTTTAAAACATGGCATATCTGACTCCGATATATTTTACAGACTTTTTATGGAAAATCTTAAAAGCTCGGGACGCATATAAAAAAGTATTTTAGAATGGAATTTTCCGGACGCAAATACACCTGTAATGAATATCGTGCTGAAATGATACTTCTCGGCTTGCAAAAAAAACTGAATCAGAAAAATTTGACAAAAGAAGAGAAACGAAGAATAAAGAAAGAGATAAAAAATCTCGAATCCGCCATGGGCATGGTTTGATGAATGCAAGAATAACGGAGGTTTCGAAAAAACTTTATCTTATTGCATTATTCCCTCCGATTGAAGGTTTTGATGACTTCATAAGTGTTTGGCTTTACAATGGTTCCCCTTCATTTATTGTGGATGTAGGTCCGGCGGTTACGGTCAGTCAGCTTTTAACCGCACTTGAAGATCTGGGAGTTCACGGGCTTGACTATGTCTTTCTAACCCATGTTCATATCGATCATGCCGGAGGCGTTTCAGATTTCTCAGCCGTTTTTCCGGAAACACCTGTTATATGCCATCCTGCCGGAATTCCTTACCTTATAGACCCTTCCATACTGTGGGAGGGAAGTGTGAAAACGCTTGGAAATATTGCATATGCCTATGAACCCATTAAGCCGGTTCTTTCTGACCGTCTGGTTAATGCAGAAGATTTCAGTCCCCATTCAGTGGTTCCGATATTGACGCCAGGCCATTCTCCACACCATGTAAGCTATCAGTTTCAAGAGTATCTTTTTGCCGGTGAAGCAGGAGGAGTTTTTACACCGGAAACAGGGTATCTCCGTCCGGCAACTCCTCCCAGATTCTTTTTGGAGACCTCGGTTCAGAGCGTTGATCGTTTGATAGAGCGGGACAGCCGGTTTATCTGTTACAGCCATTTTGGAATGAGCCCGAATTGCAGGGAAATGCTGAAAAAAAGCCGCAATCAGCTTTTCAGGTGGGAAAGGATTATTGGTGAAGAGATTGGAAAATATGATCAGGATGATTTTTTGACAAACTGCATGAACAGACTTTTGCAGGAGGATCCTCTGCTCTCCGGTTTTAGTGAGTTGAATCCGGAAAAAAGAGAGAGGGAACGATATTTTTTGAAAAACAGTATTCGGGGTTTCTCGTCAGCTATTGCCCATCCATAAATTCGCTTTTCCAATGATGGGTAACTTACGGTGTTTCCAATTCAGAAATGAGGATTTTTTTTCAAGGTCAAGGAATCCCGCAGATTGAAGCAGAGATTGAGCAAAAGGGCATTTCCGGATGGGAACTATTCTTGAAGACTGCTGCTGATAATCCGTAAACCATCCAGGGTCAATGCGGGTTC
>JAQYVL010000084.1 GCA_030145525.1 Desulfobacterales bacterium | reverse complement strand
AGCGTTTACGGCAAGTTTGAGAGATCGTTCAAGTTGCCGGATGGAACGGATTCCGATAAGATCAAAGCCGATTTTAAGGATGGTATTCTCAAGGTGAGTGTCCCAAAAACTGAGGGAAAGTTGCCGAAACAGATTACCATTCATTAGAGACATTGCCTCCATTAATGCCCCTGTTCCGGAGCGGTCTGTGATGGGCCGCCCCGGATTTCCAGCCGATGTATAAAAAGAAGGTTTCAGCATTACCTCTTTATCACCTTTTTGTCTGCTTCAAACCTGAATCAGAGTGTAAAATTATTTACGTTAAAGCTCGTCATCCTCATGATGCGATTATTTGTATTTTGTTATTGTGCCGGTAGAATTCCATAAAGAATTGACCGAATGAATTTTTCAAGATATGGATATCATGTTCAGTAGATTGGAATCTGTTTTTGGCAATTGCTATAGTGTCAGGACTGAAGTTGCAACGCCCGGATTTTTAATAAGTGGGAGGGAAGATGTCTATGTTAAGTCTGAAAACGTTTCTTCAGAAAGGATTGGGGTTCATTAATGCAGGATCGGTTTTTAAACGGAGGGCTCTTGCGAGATCTCGGAAGAATAAAACTTTTTTCATTTTTGAGGGGCAGGAATTCACCTATGGTGATGTTTATGAAAAGGCTCTTCAGTATTCACATTTTTTCCATGATGTACGCAAAACGAGACAGGATAGGGGGCAGATAGAATCGGGTGAGAAGCTTGCTGTCGGCCTTTACCAGGAAAATACACCTGAATATGTTTTTGCCTTATTTGGGGCTGCATTGAGTGATACGACAATTTTCGGCATCAATACCGGTTTTCGCGGTGAAACGCTTGTAAATGTGATCAATCAGGCAAATATTGCATTGTTGTTTGCAGATTCTACAACCATTCGAGAAGTAAAACGCATTTTTTCGGAAATAAAAAACCTCAAGGAGAAGGATCTTGTTCTGGTTGGAGAAATAGCAAAGGAAGATGACGGTGGATTGAAGAAAATAGATGAAGTTATTTCCGAATATAAATATGGCCCATCCCGTCCGCCCAGGGTAAAGATTGATAATTTCAGCCCGTTGACGGTTATATATACATCCGGGACAACCGGAGCCCCAAAGGGAGTGCTATGCTCTCATGTGAAATGTATCGGGGCGGGGTTTATAACAAAAAGGCGAATCGGTCTTACCAAAAACGATAGAGGATATATCTGCATGCCGCTGTTTCATTCAAATGCCGTTCTCCTGGGGATAATGCCGATGATGGCCGCCGGAGGCAGTTTTTTGCTGAAGCGTCGTTTCAGTGCCAGTGCTTTTGAAGAAGATATTCTGGAGCATGGCGTTACCTATATGAATTATGTCGGTCAGCCTATTCATTACATCCTGGTGGCACTTGAAAAGAAGTATGGCAGTGGTGAAAAAGTGGAGTCGGCTCTCCGGAATCATCCCGGAAACCATTTTAGGATCGCCAATGGAAACGGGGCACCCCCGATTGATCGAAAAAAGCTGATTCGATATCTGGGAATGGAGCATATCTATGAACTTTACGGATCAACGGAAGCACCCATTACAACCATAGTTATGCCGGAAGATCCAATTGAAAGTGTCGGTGCTCTTGATTCGAAAAAAATTATGGTCCTGAATGAAAACGACGAACCATGCCCTCCGGGAATCCTTGACGATAACGGAAAACTGCTGAACTACGAGGAGGCTGTTGGAGAGATCGTCCGAAAAATGGATACAGACAATATTTTTTTTGACGGTTATTTTAAGAACAATGAGGCTTCGGAAAAAAAATATCGAGGCGGGTTTTATCGTTCAGGCGATTTGGGTCACATTTGTAAACGTAAGCGAAAGCGGTATCTGTACTTTGACGGCCGGACAGATGACTGGATCAGGAAAGACGGAGAAAATTTTTCAGCGGAGAATGTCTCTCAGTATGCGCTTAATCTTCCGGGAATTGCTGTTGCGACTGCTTTTGGAGCACCCTGTGAGGTATCGGATGAAAAGGTTATGGTTGCGCTGAAACTCGAAAAAGGAGAAAAATTTGATCCGCAGAACGCTTTTGACTGGTTCATGAAACAGCAGCAGGGAGAAGGGATGGATCCAAAATGGATGCCGGATTATATCCGTATTGTGGATGAGTTTCCGGAAACAAGAACGCATAAAATTTTGATTCGTCCTCTCAAGAGGGCGCACTTTAATATTGAAAAGAATCCCGATATGACGATCTATTTTCGCATGCGTGGAGATACATCTTATCGCAGGCTGATCGCGGAAGATTACGCAGATATCAAAAAGCAGTTCGAAGAGATCGGACGTTTACCTTTACTTGAAGCAGGCTGATAAACCAGATGGTTTGGTAAAAAACATTTTGTACGTTTTAAAATTATTTCAGGGGAGTTTATTATAAACATAGCCTCATGAATAATTTTATATCGTGTAAACTTATGAATACGAAAAAGACAATTCAGATGGTTTCCGGAAATATAGTCCTATGGATGGTGTTACTGCTTCATTTCTCAGGAGGGACACAATCAATGGCATCCGAGACTGCAACTCAAAAAATCAAATTGCCCGCACCGAGATATGACGGAAAAGTTTCCGTGGAAAAGGCAATGCATTTGCGAAGGTCAATACGGAGTTATAAACTTGAACCGCTTAGCCTGAACAATATCTCTCAGCTTCTTTGGGCGGCTCAAGGTAAGACGAGCCCGCGAGGCTACCGGACAGCTCCTTCTGCCGGAGCGCTTTATCCGCTTGAGGTATATTTTTTCGCTTTTGATGTTACGGGTCTTGACGAAGGGGTTTATCAATATTTTCCGAATGAGCATGCAATTGCCATGACAAGAAAGGGGAATGTTCGCGAAGACTTATGCAAATCTTCATTGAACCAGAGCCCGGTAAGGCATGCTCCTGCCGTGTTTGTTATCAGTGCGGTCTTTGAACGGACGATAATAAAATACGGGCAGCGGGGAGAACGGTATGTCCAAATTGAAGCAGGCCATGCAGCCCAGAATATCTGCCTTCAAGCTGTTTCCGAAGGTATGGGAACCGTGGTTGTGGGAGCATTTTTGGATCATGAAATAAATGCCCTGTTAAACAGTATTCCGGAAGCAAGGCCTCTTTACATTATACCCGCAGGAGTGCCTGCTGAATGAGATAGAAGATCAATGAGTTATCTTCAAATCCTGCCTGCGTTGTTAACCGTTTGTTCTGCCTGAAACCAATCTCTGAGCATGGATGTTGATCAAGTTCAAAAATGAATTACAGCTTTTCTGCCTGACCGTGAAATAGCAATTGATTTTATATCAGCATGCCTTCAGTACCAGAAGGAAAAGCCGCCTGTTTGAGAACGGGCAGGTCATTAAAAAATAAATTTTCCCATACGGTATCCCGCACCATAGAAGTTAGATTTTTCTTGACTTTTTTTGTTTATTTCAATAAGCAATTTCACTCTATTCAGGTGTTCCGTATTTGGAACATAATTGGGAACCCGGTTGAAATCCGGGACGGGCCCGCCGCTGTAATTGGGGACAAAAGCCGCATTTTGCCACTGCCGGTACATAAGCCGATGGGAAGGCGCGGTGATTCGGATGATCCAAAAGTCAGAAGACCTGCCTGAATAACCGGCGAATCCTCCGTGGCCAAGAGAGCGCCTGAAAGATCTAGAGGGAAAAAAAGGGAACCCCGGATCGATTAATTTGATCGGTCCGGGGTTTTTTATTTCTTCGGACTCTGAATTCCAAATTTTTTGGGGAAAATGGAAGCAAATGAAACAAAGATTTTTTATGTTTTTACTGTTTATGATTGTAATATCTTCAGGTATTAGCTTTGCGGAGGAGGAGACAAAAGATAGAACGGATATTACTGAACTTGACGAGGTCGTTGTCACAGCCGGCAGGATAAAGGAAAAAAAGAAAGAAATTATTGCCAATGTGACGATTATTGATAAGGAAGAGATTCAAACCTCTGCGGCAAAGGATCTTGGGGAGCTGCTCTCTGAAAACGGTGTGGGCTATTCCAAAAAATATCCCGGAACAAGCAATGTGATCGGCATTCGGGGATTTCGGACAGATATATTCGGTGATGAGATTCAGGGCCATGTGCTGATCACAGTAAACGGCCGAAGAGCCGGAACCGGCAATGCAGCCAAGATCATGACCAAAAATATTGAACGCGTTGAGATCATAAGAGGACCTGCATCCGTGCAATATGGTTCCGCAGCCATGGGAGGAGTTGTGAATGTTATTACCAAACGCGGAACAGAAGATACGGAGATTTTTGTTGAGGTGCTTTCCGGAAGCCATGGATATGATGAAGCAAGTGCGGGCTTTTCCGGAAAGGTGAAAAATTTTGATTTTTCGACAAGTTTCACCCGTTCAGCCATGAATGATTATGTAACCGGGGATGGCGATCAGTATCTCAACACCGGCTATGATAAAAAGCAGGATGTGAATTTGAATGCGGGATTTGAATTTTTTCCGAAAAATAGAATCGGCCTGATGTATAGTAATTTTGATACAGACCATGTTGGTTTGCCGGAATACCTGAGTCAGCAGGATCTGGATGATTTTAAGGAGTCGGGTCTTGATTCTTTTGAAATCGATTATGAGGGGGCGACTTCGAACGACAGGTTTGCCTGGAACATGAAATATTTTCAGACCAGTGATGAGGAAACAAATTTTGATCCAGCAGACAGCGATCCTTCCGGGTATGATGATGGCATTCCGACATCAAGTGAGGCAGACCAAAAAGGGGGTCAGGTTCAGGGGTCGATGCATTTGCAGAATACAACAATTACCGCAGGCAGTGATTGGACGCACTATGATATCGAAGGCGACTATGCACCTCAAAAATCAGAGTACGATAACCTGGCTTTTTTTATTTTTGGTAAACACAAATTGTTCAGCCAGCGGTTGGTCCTTTCAGGCGGACTCAGATATGATGATTTCACGGTAGAGATCATCAAGCCTGCCGGCAGCACGGAATCTCTTGACAACCTTTCACCGAAATTCGGGGCCGCTTATCTTATATCCGACAGCCTAAAGGTGAGGGCAAATTACGGAGAGGCGTTTTCCGTTCCGTCAGCCAAACAACTTGCCTATGATTATATGCCGGGTTCGATCCGCTATGTTGGGAATCCGGAATTGAAACCGGAAAAAAGCCAGACATACGAGCTTGGTATTGACTATTCAAAAGGATCGCTGAATTCTTCACTGACCTATTTTTATACAAATTTTAAAGATAAAATCGAAACAATCCCGGGCCCAGGGGTTGATGAAATGACATGGGACAACCTGGGAAAGGCAACTCTCGAAGGCATTGAGGGTACCTTTTCCTATGATGTCGGATCACGTCTTAACTGGAAATATGAAGTGAAACCTTATGTCAGTATTGTTTATATGTTGCGATATAGAGATGAGGAGACAAAGGAAGATCTAAAAGAAACATCTGATATTAATGCGTCTTACGGAATTTCGATTTCAGATTATGACGGATTTTCCGCAAAATTGAATTTTGCCTTTACCGGGGAGATGACGGTAACCGATTATGAAAGCGGATACCCGTACCGGAATGTAACAAAGGAAAGTTTTATAGTATCGGATTTGACGGTCAAAAAACGGCTTATAAAAGTTGATAGACTGGGAGGGCTTTCATTGAAAGGAGAAATCAGGAATCTGTTTGATGAAAACTACAGCTATGCAAAAGGATATCCCATGCCCGGCAGAAGTCTTTTTTTGGGTTTGCGATATGATTACTGACCTTGAATTGCGTTGGCGGATGTCCGAGGCATTATCTAAATTTTACAGGATTCAATTATGAATAAAATGATTGTTGGAATTGTGAGAATGATATTCCTTTTTTGGTTTGTTTTTCCGGCTTCCTGCTTTTCTTTTCCCGTGACATTTACAGACGTAAGAGGCAATCCGGTTACACTCAGGAAGGAACCGAGGTGTGTCGTATCTCTGGTGCCGTCTGTAACCGAAGTTCTTTTTAAAATCGGTGCCGGGAATTCAGTAAAGGGGATGACCTATCACAGTGTATATCCTCCCGATGCTTCCGGGAAGAAAATTGTCGGCGGTTTTTTTGAGCCTTCCATATCTGCCATAGAGGAAATTCAGCCGGATTTGATTATTGTTGATGATATCCATGAAAAGGTAACGGAAAGATTCAAAGATAAAGAGTGCATTCTGATAGAGTTTAAAACATCTTCCATTTCCGACAGCTTTGAGCATATTGAACTGCTTGGGAAAATTTTTAACCGGGAAGAAGAAGCAGCCGGGGTAGTCGAACAGATTCAGCAGGACCTTGCCCTCATATCAAAAAAGACGTCTGAAATTCCAAAAGAGAACAGAAAAAGAGTTATTCGCCTGATGGGACGGGAAAAGGTGATGACGCCCGGAATCGATTCTTTTCAAAATGAAATGATTCGGGCTGCCGGCGGAATATCCCATAATTTTGAAGGACACGGAGATATCATTGAGGTCAAAAAGGAGGAATGGGTACGGTTTAACCCGCAGGTTATTTATGGCTGCGGAGGGGACAAAAAGACCGCTGAAAAATTTTTCAGTCTGCCGGGATGGAAAGATGTGGAGGCTGTGAAAAATGGCAGCATCTATTACTTCCCCTGTGACCTTACCTGCCGGGTATCCACTAATACCGGTTATTTTGTATCATGGATTGCGGCGCGAACATATGGAGATAAATTCTTCCAAACGGAAAATCTTTTTTTTAAGGAAGGTGTTTTTAAAACAGAGAACCTTGCCATCGATCTCGATTCTGTCAAGGATATCCGTATTGAGCACAGCCGGATTTTAGATTTTATCAATAAGACTCTGATTGTCGATTTCAGGGAGCCCATGTCCGTGATTTCAACACTTGAAGGGCAGCGCAGGAATATCAAAACTGTCGGGAATCACTATTCATCTCCCCAATATTGGGCGGTGGTGGGACACAAGGGGGGATTAAAAGGCCATAAAGAACGTGTTTATGATGTTATCAAACAGGCCGAAAAAGATGCATGCTTCCTTTTTACCGCCGCCGATATGGACAACCTTGCCATAACGAATTTGAAATTCAAGGATATGATGGTTTATGCCTTGGTTACAGCAGGTGTAGAATCAAATGCCATGAGGATGGCTAAAGATCAGGGCTCATTTTATGAGCCTGGAACAATCAATATTATCATTATGGCAAACATGAAGTTGACCCAGCGTGCCATGACAAGAGCCATTATATCTGCGACAGAGGCCAAAACTGCGGCACTCCTTGATATGGATATCCGGAGCAGTTATAATGAAGGGGCATATCGGGCAACCGGTACGGGCACCGACAATATAATTGTTGTGGAAGGCTCGGGCGTGGAACTGGATAATGCCGGAGGGCATACAAAGCTTGGTGAACTGATTGCGCGTACTGTTTATGACGGTGTGCAGAAAGCTGTCAGGATGCAGAACAGACTCACAGCCTCAAGGAACATCTTTCAGCGATTGAAAGAAAGAAATATAACGATATATGGGCTTTTCGAAAATAAAAAATGCGACTGCGGGCGTGACAGAAGCGATTTTACCGGTGCGGTTGAAGAAATACTTCTTAATCCCCGATATGCGGGTTTTATTCAATCTTCGCTTGCTTTAAGTGATGACTATGAAAAAGGGCTGGTGAGAGACCTTGCGCAGTATAACGAATGGGCCAAAAGAGTTGCAGAGGAGATCGCAGAGCGGGAGATAGATGATATCAAAGAGATTGCGCCGACTGAAAATCTGCCGCGGGTAATCGGAATCTCCCTTAACGCAATATGCAACGGAATCTATTATCGGGGAAAAAATTAGGCTGTATCTTTAACATTTCCATATCTTTCTTATGCGGTTTCAACTGTATTCAGGGTATGCGGGGCAGGGGGATAAAATTTGAATTTTTTTGGTAATGATAATCAGGTTCAATACGGTATTTTGGGTTGTGTATCGTATTTTTTTCGTTCGGACGCTGTT
>JAQYVL010000083.1 GCA_030145525.1 Desulfobacterales bacterium | reverse complement strand
GGGAAGGGATTCGGCGCTTTGTTAGCATTTGGCCTGAAGGATCAAAATGCCTGTTTTAACTTCATTGATAATTTGGATTTGATATACAATCTGGCGAATCTAGGTGATTGTAAAACATTGGTGATTCATCCTTACTCATCGCAATATATATCTTTTGACAACGAAACCAAACAGCGTCTTTCCATCACACCGGATATGATAAGACTTTCAATCGGTATTGAGGCGGTAGAAGATATTTGTGAAGATTTGGAGCATGCATTATCGACTTTGGAGTAAATATGTAAAAAATTGAGTTTTTTCTAGTATTTCATTTATTGCAGGCCTTTATAAATACTGTGGTACATATTCCCGGGCCATCTCCCATAGAATATTGTTGAGTGTCAAAGATTATGCCTGTTCGCTCATTTTCGGCATTTTTAATTTGCATCGTTTTTCTCCGTTTTCTCCTTGCCCTTCACAAATCTCCCCGGCAACGGTTAGGGGGTAAGTGATACTACCAGGAAAGAAAGACGTTGCTTATTATCGTGACGATTCCAATATCATTCCCCTCCGACAACTATAATTCCATTGAAGTACTGAAACTTTTTTTTGATATCCTCCAATTCTGTTCGATTCATGGAAGGAATCTCCAAACTCTTTTGCTTCGATTGGATGATTTCAATTTTATCTTCGCCAAATCTATGAAAGGGAAGCAGATGAATTTCTTTTGTACCAATAGTTTCTAAAAATTTATCCAATGCACTAATATCTTCGGGTGAATCATTCATCCCCGGAATAATCGGTATTCTGAACACAACATGATAATTATTTTTTAACAATTTATCGGCAGTTTTCAAAATAACGGCATTATCAACATTTGTGTTTTGTCTATGATGGTCGGCATCAATCCCCTTAATATCAAAATAAAAAATATCAACATTCGGAGCGATTTTTTTCAATTTATTCCATTCAATCAATCCATTGGTTTCTATAACAACATGGTAACCTTCTGCCTTTAACGACTTCAACAGGTTTTCAAGGAATTCAAATTGAGAGGTGGCTTCACCACCGGAAATGGTAACGCCACCTCCTGATTTTTTATAAAAAGCTTCATCCTTTTTAACTTCATCCATTATCTCATCAACAGTCATCTCGCGACCGATCATTTCGAGGGCCTCTGCAGAACAGTCATCAACACATGTTCCACAGTTATCGCACTTTCCCCAATCAAAACGATTTTTTCGCTCGATATCGACAACCCCCTTAGGACAAACTTCTTGACAGCTTCCGCAGTCAATGCACTTTTTTTTATGAAATGCGATTTGCGGCTTAAAAGCAATCGACTCAGGGTTTTCACACCAGGCACAACGCATGGAGCAGCCTTTGAAAAAAACAATTGTCCTGATTCCCGGTCCGTCATTGATGCTATACCTTTGGATATTAAAGATGACGCCTTTATTCATTGTTTTCACCTATACGATTAACCGAATGCAGTCCTTGAGATAACTTCATCCTGGGTTTTCTCTGTCAATTCAACAAACCTTGCACTATATCCTGATATTCTCACCATCAAATCCTTATAGTCGTCAGGCGTTGCCTTGGCCTTTTTCAGCGTTTCCGCATTGACAACCGTTGTCATCAAATGTGTACCACCGTATTCAAAGAAATAGGCAGACACCATGTCCTGAAAACGTTTCAGCTTTTTTTCACTGTCAAATAAGGTAGGATTGAATCGCATATTAATAGACACACCACCGATTGTCTTTGAAGGATCATATTTTGCGAAAGATTTCAAAGCTGCAGTAATACCGTTTTTTTCACGCCCCCGGCCACTGCCGGCGCCAAGTGTAAGCGGTTCGGACATCTTTCTTCCATCAGGAGTGGGCCCGACAGTGAGGCCAAAAATAACCTGGCCATTTTCAGTATGGACTCCTATTCCATACTTGCCGCCTCGATATGTGGTATATTGTTTTAGTTCATCATTCAAAAAATCCAAAAGGTCATCTGCAATTGAATCCACTTCATCAATATCATTACCGAATTTTTCAAT
Organism: Desulfobacterales bacterium; assembly: GCA_030145525.1. Taxonomy (GTDB): domain Bacteria; phylum Desulfobacterota; class Desulfobacteria; order Desulfobacterales; family SURF-7; genus JAQYVL01. The sequence continues at coordinate 5,574 of JAQYVL010000083.1, read as the reverse complement.
TTTATTCAAAAGATATAATCTCTCCACCTCAAAATTTTTAAAGTTGTTTCTAAGCATCTTTTTCAATTCTTTAAGACTAAAGCGCTTCTCTTCAAAAACAGCTTTTTTTATCGCCATGAGTGAATCAACCGCAGTCCCAAACCCTTGAAGTGCGATACCTGTTAAGTTGTTTTTGGAGCTTCCTTTTTTAATATCCCTCCCTTGCTCCATGGGACCTTCACCAATGGCAGAGATAAAGGTATTCGGAATCAATTCGTCATGGATGCGATCTACAGACTCCAAAGTTTTGATGAGATATTTTAGAATATCTGCGTTATATGCTTTGTACTGTTCAATAAACCTTTTAAAGGAATCTTTTTCCTTATTCTTTTTCAGAAAAATCTCCAATGTCTTAGGAAGACTCAAGTGAGAGGCGCAAACTGAGCCATAGGTTGATTTGGGAATCGGTTGAACACATCCGGTGATAATATAGCCTCTTGCGTCTTCATTTGAAAATCCGTTTTCTATAAAGCCTTTAATGATATTTTCGTCATTAAACACCTGGATGGTATTTGCCTCATCCGCCATAATTTCAACGACTCTGTTTAAAAATTTTTCAGGGCTTTTTTTATGAAGCCGGACAGCCGGATTCGGCTTAGGCAGCCTTGTATTGGATAACGCTTCTATAAAAAGATAAGAAACTTCATTTGTCGCATCTTTTCCGGATTCATCCACCCCCCCGATCGTTAATGTTATTCTGGCACTGTTGCCATCCTCAAATTCCTGGGCCTTATTCATAAGCAGAAACTCAACTTCATCGGCTTTGATCAAATAGGTTTCTATTAATTCAAGCGTTTCTTCGCTTGTCAATTTTCCGGCTTCCAGATCAGTTTTGTACAAGGGGTATAACACCTGATCCCACCGTCCAAACGGAACCTCATGTCCGCCATCATCATTTGCCGCTGCAATGAATGCGAACCATAAAGATTGCAACCCCTCTCTAAAATTATGCGCTTTTTTTTCAGGAACAGTTCTGCAGATTTTTGCAATCTCCAGCAATTCTTTTTTTCTGTCAGAGGATTTCTCTTTGGCTGCCATGGATTCAGCAAGATCAGCGTGCCTGTTGGCAAACCTTATTACGGCCTGGCAAGTGATGATAATTGCCTCATAAAAATCTCTTTTATCTTTATTTTTTTCAGATCTACCTTTCAAGCTGTCAAGCCGTCTTTGAGCATCAACGATTATCTCTCCCAATCCTTTCTGAGCAACTTTTTCCAGATTCGGATGAAATAGGAAAACACCACCTACAAGCTGATGTTCTGCTGCATATGCAACGACAATATCCATTAAATTTTTTTCTTTCGAGGATAAATATTTTCGATATTGTGTATAGGCGTTTCTCTCCTTCCAGTATGGAAGAATCGTATTGTTCAGTTCCTTTTTATTTTCAGGAGATATTGCAAAATTTAAGGTGGATCGATTTTCAAAATTATCCATTTTCGCTTCTACAAGCAAATTTGCGGTTGCCAGCTGTCCGGATAGGGACGGATTAACCAGAGAAATAACATTGGACGCTGAGTTAATAATCTTACCCATTCCCTTTTTTGTCATCTGATTGAAAGCTCCTCCGGCGGCCATTCCATCGATATTGGTTTCCGGTACCAGAAAAGCTCCGCGTCGTTTTTCGGTAATCCCCCCTACAATTAATTCATTATCATAGATTGTGATCGGAACTTTTTCGAAATATTCCTTAAATGCCAGGGCTCTTTTTATAATCAGAGGTTTAGCAGGAAATTTTTTATAAATCTTCGTAAATGCTTTTGCTCTTACTATAGATACTTCTCTGGGTGCTTGGGTGGATGCTTTTTTCAGCGCTTCTGTTCGTTTAGTTGACATGTTAATTGTGCTTTTCATTTTAAATCTCCCGGTATTCTATCTGGTTTATATTAGTTGCATAATACAACCTTTTGGCCAAAAAAATATTTATAGCCATTTGGGTTAATTTTTACAGCAAAGCCTACTGGCATTAATGAAAATATTTAGTGCCTCCTGAACATTTTCCTGTTTTTCAACTGGAATTAGCTCTGAAATAAGTTTTATATGTTCATGTATGGACGATAGGGCCACTTTATGAGTTCTTTTTCCGTCAGTAGTTAACGAAAGTTCGAAGATCCTTTGATCAGAGTTTGATTTCCTTTTTTTTATAAGTCCTTGTCTGACCAAAGGTGCAAGCAATCTTGTGGTTGTGCTTTTTTCTACATTTAAAAGTACGTTCAGATCAGTCATTTTAAGCTTTTCGTATGATGAAATACATTCCAGAATTGTAAATTGCCTGAATGTGATATTTTCACATATAATCGTATCATTCTGAAAACCTTTCAATATAAAGGTCAATTCTTTGATTAGTTTAAAAATGGTTTGGTCCATTGTTTCGATAAGATTCTTCATAGTTGTATAGTACAACGTTTATTTTATTTGTCAAGAATTTATTTCAGTAATTCTTCCGAAAGGATTGCAAGATATTGATAAACAAGTAAATTATGGAAAATCTAATGTCGACGGTTGGGTCTATGGTTCGGCTGTTTTTCATTATCTTTCATGGATAAGGGAATCAGGGATGTGCCTCTCTTTTCAGCGGTTTTAATCATCAGTTCCATACCGCTTTCAAATGGTGTGCATTGTTTGTCCTCGGGTTTAAGAACCATGGATAATGCCTCTTCCGGACAGGTTGTCACACAAAGGCCGCATCCAATGCACCGGTCGGTATCAATGGTTGACAATTGTTCTTCATTCATACGGATTGCCGCCATCTGGCAGCGTTCAATACAGAGTTCGCATCCGGAGCAAAGATCCGGATCTACGGATGCCCAATAATTGTTAGTCACCTGTTCTGCCGGTTTGGACATCTGGTTCAGCGCTCGAAGAACACCGCAGCAATCCCCGCAGCAGTTACACATTCCACCGGGATTTATCATGTTTGCCGGCTGGTTGACGAGGCCCGCCTTTTCACATTCATCGAGAATGGCAAGCGCCTCCTCCTGACCGATTTCACGCGCCATATTATTTTCAAGATAATATTCCGCATGTGATCCAAAGACAAAACAGGCTTCCAGAGGCTTTTCACAGTTTTCGTTCAGCAGTTCCTGGTGCGTCCTGCATATACAATTGGCTACCGCTATTTTTTCTTTTGATTTAATGATTTCGCGTGCATCTTCATAGGGCGCAACATTATGGGAAACGTTGACGGATCGATTCACAGGAATGGTTCTTAGAGGAGGAAGAATTCCTCCGAGATTGTCTAAATATACTTCGTTGAAGTAATCCTCCACCATTTCTGCAAATTCTTTATCAATGCGATTCAACTGAAATTCAAAGGAGCCGATAACAAACGGGATGGCTGCATAATATGCCGCATTGTCTTTTCGTTTCCTGAAAAGAAGCCCTTTTTTGGCCATTTCTTCAAGCAGGTCTGTCGTTTGCTGAGGGTCACGATTTGTCCGTTCAGAGAGAGAGTCAGGGGTTTCCAGCTGCATGCTGATATCCAGAAAAATAGAGGCTTCCTCCTCTGTGTAAAGCTTTTTCAGGATTTTAAGATCGATACCGGACTCGGCAGCCGGAAATCCCAATGAATATTGATCGATCTGTTTTTGCAGTTTCCGATAAATCGTGTCCGTCATTTTCTCTTCCTTTCACTGTCCTCCAAATCATTATAAAGTTGGAGATTTTTGCCTCTTTTTTAGCTTGAACCTTGATTTTCCCATCATGAAACGAACTGTCCTGCTGTAATTGTCAGCATCTGTAAGGGTAGAAGTGGTGATAGCAATAACCGCCGGGATCGCCCCACATCACTTCTGTTTCAGCCATGCACTGTCCGATCATTTCCCTGGAGACTTTTTCATAGTCATCCCGTTTCTCTTCTTTCCTCTTGCACTCCATGCAAATCGGATTGTGATCATAGGCAGATAAAATTCGTTCATCTGATTTTTTCAGGACTTTAGTGCATTTGCCGCATTGAACCGCACACGACAATTTGTTTTCCCACAGATCCGTCATTTTACTATTCTCCTGTCTTAAAGTAGAATACTCATATGGTGGAATTTGAGAACGCTTTCCTGTTTTGCGGGCTGACGCAAAAAACAGTCAGAACCTGTATCTGTAACAATGTTGAAATATTTCTGATTGGCCCTATACAGGGAGAAGAGGCAGCAGTAAAATGGCTGCTGCCTCTTCTCATCCTTTTTGTCATACCCTTTATTGATGGCTTCGTAAACAGTTCATAAAAGAGCTGAGTTTTTTTCTACCTGAAGCGGAAAAGCTTTGCAAGGGCATATCACTATTCTTTCAAGATATCGGCGATTCTTTTCTTTATGCTGCGCACCGCTTTATTTAGTGAATCGTAACATCAACCGCGTCTTCCATTGGATCTTTAAAAGGAATGCTGATCTTAAGAAGTCCGTTTTCGTAATTTGCTATGGCATCACTTGCTTTTACCGGGCAGCAGAAATTTCCTGTGGTCACATAATCGAAGCTCTCTCTGGGTGCAATGAGGTTAAAGCTGTCATCATGCACCCGAAGCTTTATATCTTTTTTTGAGACTCCAGGGACATCTATTTCAAGATGTAATGCACCATTATCTTCATCAATATATGAGCAAATATCCGCTGATACTTTCTTTCTTATCGTTTCCATAATTATAGTCCTCCTTCTTTTCCTGTAACCAGGATTTGTATTTCATAATTTGATAGATTTGACCTTATAGAGCTGTCCGCAAATGTTGATTTAGAAGGAAGAAGGTCATTTCCTATATAATTTTTATTATAAGATTGAAAAGGAAAAATGCAAGGTCTGCTTCTCCATAAAAATTGAAATGGAGTATATTCAATACCCTAAAGCCTGCATTAAAAGCATGAATGAGATGGAATGATTTGAGATCGTTTCTATTTTCCGTATTGGGAAAAAGACTAATATAGACAGGGCGATCGCTGTATCAATATCGGACCCCCCTGTCTATGCTTTTCAAGAAGCTATAATCTGTTTCAAGATTTTTTTTCAATATCTATAAGCTCAACCTCAAAAACAAGCACTGCGTTTGGCGTAATCTTCGGTCCTGCACCGCGCGTTCCATACGCAAGTTCGGAAGGAATAAAAAGTTTATATTTACTGCCCGTATTCATAAGCATCAGCGCCTCGGTCCACCCTTTGATAACTCCTGTAACAGGAAATGTGGCTGGTTTTCCCCGTTTATAGGAACTGTCAAATTCGTCACCCTCAATGGTGGTTCCCCTGTAATGTACCTTAACCTTATCAGTTTTTGCCGGCTTGGGTCCATCACCATTTTTCATAACAAGATATTGCAGACCGCTCTCGGTGGTGACAACGCCCTTTTCTTTTCCGTTCTTCTCCAGAAATTTTTTCCCTTTTTCAAGGTTTTGTCCCGCCATTAATTTATTTTGTTCTTCCTGCTTATTTTTGATTTTCATCGAAAACTCACGCATGATTGTTGTTGCCTCTTCTTCATTCAACTGTAGAGTCTTTTCATTAAACTGATCTTTAATGCCGTTGATCAGAATATCGAGATTGATTTCATCTTTGATA
>JAQYVL010000082.1 GCA_030145525.1 Desulfobacterales bacterium | reverse complement strand
CCTATGCATTTATCTCAAGCAATGGTCTTTGATCAACTTTTAGTACATGGAGCGTATCGTCTCCATAATCTTTTCAGAATTATTTTTACCTGAATTTAGAAGTATAACAAAGCTGAGCAGCCTGCCGTCTTCTGACTCCAGATACCCTGCCCTTGTCCGGACACCGGTTAATGTTCCTGTTTTAAAAAATTCTCTGCCATTCTGACGCAGCATGATTCTGTATGGTTTAAATTTGTTCAGTATTTTCCCCATCATGTTTGCAGATAATCGATTTTTTTTGGAAAGACCGGATCCTTCTGCTATTTGTATGCGGCCAATTCCAAGATGATTTTCGGAGTATTCCAGAGCAGCACGGATACCTTTTTGCAGTGTTCCCGGATAGCCATATTTTGCAGCTCCTGCGGCAATAAGAAGTTGATTGGCAGTAAAATTATTTGAGTAATAAAGCATTCTGCTGATTACCTCCCGGAGTTCAAAATGCGACTGATATTTCAGGATGAGTTTATCTCGTTTTGGATCAACATTGCCGATGCGGATAGTACCTTTTGTTTTAATGCCTTTTTCCTGGAGAAAATGTTTAAATAAATGGCCTGTGTACAGAAGGAATTCATCGTTCTCAGCGGTAAGGATTATTCGACCTTCGTTCAATGAGGAACGGGTGATACGATTTAAAACAAAGGAGAGAAGCGGAGTTTGAGGTTCTGCACTGATGTAGCGGCCGTATTTATCTCTTTTGAAAAAGACGGTATTGAAATTTATACATAAGGCACCGGTTGGAGCATCATACGGCTGGATTGAGTTTTCCGCTGCACCGGGAATCCTTATAGGTGAATTAAAATATGAGTCATCAAGAATAATATTATTCACGGTTTGAAATTTGCCGCCAAGCTGTGCGATAATTCCGGGTATGTATTCGGAGAGAAGCAGAGGATCGCCGTACCCTTTGATTTTAAGATTAAAATTTTTGTCCATGAAAAATTCGGTTTTGAAGCGATGATCCAGGCCAAGAATATCGATTACAACCAGTGAGGTTAAAATTTTTAATATCGATGCGGGAATGAGCAATTTATTTTCGTTAATGCATATAAGTTGCTTGTTGCGGGTTAAATCTCTAACCAGCACAGCGTCCTTTGCTCCCAAAACGTGTTCAATCTCATTTTTTGTTTCCGCGTAAAGGCAGGGGTAAGAGATCGGAATGATAAAAAAGACAAGAAGCAGGTATGTGATTGCATTGATATGAAATGGGAATTTCAAAAGCCTTTTCCTCATTATTGTTTTGATTTAATCGTTATTGTTAGCACAATTCCAAATTGAGAACAATTTTTTATCAGGCGCATCCAATTTTATTCTTTACTATTTTATTCAGTCTGGATATTAGAGGTTTTAAAAAGGTGAGCAGCTGACAGGCTACTGCGTAACGTACTAAGGATATAGTGGACTTTTTATGAAAGGAAATACATTTCAGGAACTTCGCGACAGAGAGCAGCATCTGCGGCGCGAAATTATTGTGGATGCTACAGAAATGCTTTTTTCTCGTAAAGCATTTCATAATATAAGCATGAAAGATATTGCAGATGAAGCAAATGTTTCGGTTGCAAGTATCTACCGATATTTTGAATCACAGGATGACCTGTTGCTTGCGGTTCTTTTAAAGCATATTGATAATGTTGACAATTTGATTAAAGCCCTTGTGTCGGCCGCTTCATCGTCCCTGGAAGATATTTCCTGTATTTTTGTTGATTACCTGCTCGATAACGAAGCAATTTTTCAGATCGTTTGCCATTTTATGATCAAGGGAGACAGAAGCAGTAATGTTTTTCGAGAGTTTGAATCAGTAAAATCTGGTTTTCTGGACAAATTTGATTCAGCGCTCACAACAATGGGTTATGAAAATCACACCCGTCTTTTTTCAGATTCTTTTTTTGCTTCTATTTTGGGCATTGTTCTTACATACAGAGACCATAAAGATCCGGGGAGAGCGGAAAAACGAAACGATCTTTATAAATTGGCTAAATTCGCTGCAAAAGCGTTTCATGATGCGATGTCTGCAAGATCCAAATAGGTGACTCTTCTTCAATTATAATTCCATGATCACCGGGATGATAACCGGACGCCTTTTTATCGTAAAATAGAAATACTGCCTCAGGGCGGTTTGAAGTTTTGACCGAATAACTTCAGTGCGATTCGGTACTTCCGGACTGACCTCTTCTATGATTTCAAGAATTACACATTGGGCATCATCTATAAGATGTCCTGTTTCGGTCAAAAAAATAAATCCCCTGGACAAAATTTCAGGACCGTAAACCACGGTACCGGTTTCTTCATCAAACGCAAGCGTTACAATGACCAGCCCGTCTTCTGAAAGGTTTCGCCTTTCTTTGAGTACACTCCTGCCCACATCTCCTATTCCCTTTCCGTCAATAAGAACGCGGCTGGTTTCCACACTGCCCTCTATCCTTCCGCCCTTTTCATCAAATTCGATTATGTTTCCATTTTCAGCAAGGATTATTTTTCCCTTCGGGATACCCGTCTGTTCAGCCAGCCTTGCATGGAGCAGAAGGTGGCGGTATTCACCGTGAATGGGGATAAAAAATTGTGGTTTTGTCAGGCCGATCATCAATTTCAGTTCTTCCTGGAATGCATGCCCTGAAACATGAATATCAGAGATTTTTTCATAGATCACATCCGCTCCCCTGCGATATAGATGGTTGATTATATTTGTAATTGCTTTTTCGTTTCCGGGTATAAACTTTGATGAAAGTATTACTGTATCACCATCTCTGATTTTAATTTGCTTGTGCGTATCCGAAGCCATGCGCGCCAGGGCCGACATCGGTTCACCCTGGCTGCCGGTTGTGAGCATAACAATTTCATGATCCGGATAATTTTTAATTTCATCAATATATATCTCCATCGAATCAGGTATATTGATGTGTCCAAGAGATTTTGCGATTTCAACCGTAAGCTCAATGCTTCGGCCGTTAAAAATCAACTTACTTACTTTTTTTTGAGCAATATCGATAATCTGCTGGATTCTGGCAACATTTGAGGCAAAAAGAGCTACGATTACTCTGCCGCTGCTGTTCATTATTATGGATTCAAGGGTCTCTCCGACTTTTTGGTCGGAAACAGTATATCCTTCTTTCTCAACGTTGGTTGAATCTGACAGAAGAGCAAGCACCCCTTCTTCACCGTATTTTGCAAATTTGTTGACATTGGTTGCCATGCCGTCGACAGGATTATGGTTGAGTTTGAAATCTCCGGTATGAATGATCAGGCCATATGGTGTCTTAATGGCAATTCCAACACCGTCTATAACGCTGTGGCTGACCCGGATGAAATTGAGCTCAAAAGGGCCTATCTTAAGTTGTTCGCTTGGCGATATCTCATGAAGATGCGTTGAAGCAAGGATCCCGTGTTCTTCCAGTTTGTGCCGTATCACGCCGAGAGTGTATGCCGTTCCGAAAACCGGTGTATTGATCTCCTTCAACAGATAGGGAAGGGCACCTATATGATCTTCATGGGCATGTGTGATAATAATACCTGATACGTTTGATTTTTTCTTTTTAAGATATGTCATATCAGGAATAACAATATCAATACCGAGCATATAATCTTCCGGAAACATCAGCCCTGCATCAACGATAAAAATTGTATCCTGGTATTCAAAAACCATCATGTTCAGGCCGATTTCTCCCAATCCGCCAAGGGGAATAATTTTAAGCATAAGCCGGTTATCCTTATTCAGTGTCTCTTGATCCGGCAGTTGCCGGAAAATCCGGGAAGTTGTCCGGTGACGATTTTATAGAAACAGATATTTCTTTTTTTAAAAAAGTGCCGGTGGTTTGCTGAAAAATTGAGCAAAAATGGAAGCCCTGGTGATGCCGAAATATAGGAATTGCATGATCAGGGAAGGCTATACACTGATTTCCAGTTTTCCAAGAATAGAATCTATCAAACGGATAAACCAGTTCCGCTGAGTTTCAGTTGCGTATTTTATACAACTGCACCGAATCTTGTTTTCGGTTCTTACAAGAAATTCACAGGAGATTTTTTCCGGTTCAAGTTCTATGGCAAAATAAAAAGGTTTGCACTCACTGTGCGAGATTTGCGTTTCGGTAAGTATCTCCTGATCAAGATGCACCGAATAAATTCCGCCTATTTCTGTGGCACCAAAATGTTTATCAAAGTAGTCTTTAATTTTTTCATAGTCTTTAAATCTTAGCTCATCAATGACATACTGTTTCATAACATTTTGAGTTATCACAGTTTTATATGACGTGCAATATTTATTATACGGAATTTTAACAGCGGTTGACTTCTTGACAAGCCTGAAAACATCTGTTAATTGGGTATCCATAATGAGGAATTCTCGAGAAAAAAAATTGCAGGCTTTTTGTTTTGGTTATTTTGGCTTTTTTAGCTGGAACTGCGGTCTGGATGGAGGAGGTTGACCATCAAAAAAAAGAGACATTTTTAAGGGCCGCAAGCAAAAGCTTGCGGCCCTTTTATTTAAACGTCATTCATCTTAAGGATGCGGGAAAAAGTTTTTTCTAAATTAAGGAGGAAGTATGCATCTTGGGAAAACGGTCAGGTTGGAGAGAATATTCAACCGCAACACGGGAAAAACAATAATTGTTCCGCTGGATCATGGAGTCAGCGTCGGGCCGATTCTCGGAGTTGTTGACTTGAGGGACACGATAAATAAGGTCGCAGAAGGGGGCGCGAATGCGGTGCTGATGCATAAAGGGCTGCCTCGTCGTTCACACCGTGGACATGGTCGTGATATAGGGCTGATTATTCATCTCTCGGCAAGCACGGACCTGTCTCCGTTTCCTAATGCCAAAACCCTTGTAGGCGAGGTGGAGGATGCTATCCGGCTGGGTGCGGATGCCGTATCGGTTCATGTGAATCTCGGGGATGAAACCGAACGAAACATGCTGAATGAGCTCGGACAGATTTCTACCCGGGCAAATAATTGGGGAATGCCGGTTCTGGCAATGGTTTATGCAAGGGGGCCTAAAGTCAAGGATGGATTTAGTCCTGAAGTTGTAAAACATTGCGCACGCCTTGGAGAAGAACTTGGTGCGGATGTCGTTAAGGTTTCTTATACCGGTGATATGGAATCCTTCAGCAAGGTTATTGAAAGCTGCTGTATTCCTGTAGTTATTGCCGGAGGCCCCAAGATGGAGAGCCGAAGAGATATCGTTCAGATGGTTTATGATTCCATAAAAGCGGGTGCTTCAGGACTTTCTGTCGGAAGAAATATTTTTCAGTCTGAAGATCCAAGTCTTCTCGTTCGGGCACTTCATGGTATCGTTCATGAAAACTGGGAGGTTGACCAGGCCATGGAGGAGCTTGAAAGATAGAACTGTTCAGACTTTAAAATAAAATTATCCATGAGGGTATGTTTATAATAAACTCCCCGACCCTGAGATAATTTATTTTTATATCATTATTGATTTGATGACTGCCCCCTCCTTATTTAAAGTGGGTGATGAAACACAAACAATTTGGAACTCGTAGAGCCGGAAATAGATACGGGATATTTTTTATGGGAAAAAGGAAAACAAAGATGGCTGCCAAGGAAGGATCGGTAGATAGAGATGCGGAAGATAATGGTCCTGACAATAAACGACTTTTTACGATTCGTACCAGAATTGACAAAACTGATAAAAAGATTCTTGAACTTCTGAATCAGCGAGCCGGCCTTTGCAAGGAAGTAGGCGCTATTAAGTCGGCTTCGAAGGAAACGGTTTTCAAGCCTTTTCGTGAAAAAGAAGTACTAAATCACCTTATCGATAATAACCCGGGAACCTTGCCTGATGATCATCTGAGAGCGATTTACAGGGAAATACTCTCTTCTTCACGAAAACTTCAACAACCTCAGAAAGTAGTTTATCTTGGACCGGAGGGAACATTTTCTTTTTTTGTCGGCATTGAATACCTTGGGCACAGCGCAGATATGAAGCCCTGTAAATGCCTGAAAGATGTATTTCATGCCGTCGCGTGCCGTGAAGCGGAACTCGGTATTATTCCATTGGAAAATTCACTTCAAGGCAGTGTCGGCCAGAGCCTTGATATGTTCCTATCCTATGATGTTTATATACAGGCGGAAGTATTTTGTAAAATCAGCCATTCTTTGTTAAGTTCTGAAAATTCGATTACCGGCCTGCACACGGTATACTCTCATTCCCAGGCATTGGAGCAGTGTTCCGGCTGGCTGAGATCACACCTTCCTGAAGCCACGATTGTACCTGCCGAAAGTACATCGGCGGCAGCCAGAAAAGTAATGAAAGAAAAGGGCAGCGCGGCGATAGGACATGAAAGACTGGGGAAAATGCTTGGGCTGAATGTCTTACATCGTCAGATAGAAGATCTTCCGGACAATTGGACTCGATTTATGATTATCGGCTCCATACCCCCGGAAGGAGGACATCAGGATAAGACATCTCTTCTTTTTACATTGCCGGACAAGTCTGGAGCGCTTGTCGGCGTATTAACGGTTCTGGCCAGGCGCGGAATAAATATGAAAAAACTGGAATCCAGACCGCTCCGTTCCGAGAAGTGGAGATACGTTTTTTTTGCAGACCTTGAATGCGATCTGTCAGATACCCAGTATGATGAGTTGAAAAAAGAACTTTCGGAGAGATGCCACAGCCTTCAGATTCTCGGGAGCTATCCTGCAGGGCCATATTTAAGTGACCTTTGATTTTTCATCTACGAGCGGATTGAAATGATAATATCGAACGTGAAAATTGTTGTTGCCGAAGATGAAAAATTAATACGTACTTTTGTGGGAAATGCGCTGACATACTGTGTGGATCGAGAGGTCAAAACTTTTGAGAACGGAATGGCAGCATGGAATTACATAAAAGAACATCCGGATTTTCATATTGTTATTACAGATGTTGAAATGCCGAAAATGACGGGCCTTGAGCTTTTAAAAAAAATAAAGGAATTATTTCCAGACAAAATTTGCATTATCATGTCGGGAAACCCTTTGAACGAAGAATCGGCTTCAGAGCTCGGCGCAGACGGATTTCTCGCCAAGCCTTTTAAACTAAAAGATTTATTTGAAATCGTGCAGTTGTTTATTAACGATAATAATTGACTCTTTGGCTTAAATTAAATCAGGGGAGTTTATTATAAACATAGCTTCATCCCTTCAGCTATAAGTGTCGAATTCTGAGAGAAACTCCCCGGAGGCCTCAATTAAATAGAATGCGAAATCCCGCTATGTGGGGCCGGGTTAAGTTACGATAGTGCCTTGCGGGCGGTTTCGAACTCGATCAGCCTTTTTTTCATCTCAATGCCTCCGCCGAACATGCCATATGATCCATTGCTTTTTATTACGCGGTGACATGGTATAAGAATGGGAAAAGGATTTTTGGAAAGAGTCGTTCCAACAAAACGGAACGCTTTTGGACGGCCGATCATGGCTGCTATCTCTTTGTAAGATTTTTGACGGCCGTATGGAATATTGGCTGTTTCATGGATAACTGACTGCTGGAGTTTTGTAAGCTGTCCCATATTCATAAGTTCCCATGGAGGCGTAATCGGCATCCCATGAAAATAATTTTGAATCAGTTTAGCCACTTTTTCAGCAGCGGTATAACGGTTGGGCAGCTCGCGTTTGCTTTTCCCAATTGATGCTAAAAGATTTCGCTGATCAGGATAAGGCAAAATTGTTTTAATTATTTGAAAAGGGTTTTTTTGATAAACAAGCCCTGCATAGCCAAATGCGGTTGCAATTGTTGTATGAAAATACATTTTAAATATATATATGATGTTTGCCTGAAAAGCAAAAGAACAGTTTAGAGAAACTTTTCCCTGAACTACAGATTTTGTGATAAAGAGCTCTTGAGAAGCAATTCTAAAAATTTTTATTGGCTGTAAAGGTGCTCGACTTGCGCTTGCAGAAACAGTTCTTATGCATTTTCCGAGAGCATTACGGGGAGATTTTAAAAAGGCGATGAAACATTCTGAAATTCTTGTCTGTGACCAGACGATCCGTGAGGGAATGCAGTATCGCGGTCTTGTATTTACATATGAAGAACGGCTGAAAATTCTTGAATTCCAGGAATCTCTGGGGGTTGATATATCACAGGTTGCATATCCTTCAGCGCATGAGAGCGAGAAAGATGCGTTAAGGCTGTTAAAGAATGAAGCGTACAACAAAAAATATAAGATTCGCATTGCAGGTCTTGGACGTTCCATAGAGAAGGATGTTGATCATATCGCTGAAACAGGTGCTGTTGAGGTTCATCTGCATTCGGTTATGAAGAAAAGGCCTTTGAATCGGCAGAGCTTTGATGACTCCATTAAGCCTTTGGAAAAAGTTATCCGATATGCGCGTTCAAGGATCGATGATCCATGTATTGCTGTCAGCATGCTGGATATCGGTATGGCGGATCCGGATTTGCTAAAAGAGACCGCTGCGTTTTTAACTCATGACATGCGCATCGACCTTCTCACACTACCGGATACATCCGGGATAATGGCCCCCAATCTTTTGTATGGAAGGATTCGCGATATTGTTTCTTCTTTAAAAGGAAGTGGAGCAAGGATAGGTGTCCACTGCCATAATGATATGGGTATGGCGACAGCAAACACGGTTGTTGGTGCAGTTGCGGGGGCGTCCTTGATAGAAGTTTCGGCACTTGGAATTGGAGAGAGAAACGGGATCGGTGACTTATTCCTTGTCTGCAGTGCTTTGAAAAAACAGGGATATCAAATAAACCTCAAAACCGAAAATATCGAAAAATTTAGAGATTATTATGAGTTTGTGAACAGGTTGGTCAGTGAAAAAACAGGAAGCGGACTTCTTAATTACAATACGCCGTTTTTTGGGAATGCTATACATACTCATGTCGCTGGAACCCATGGAGTTGTTGCATATGGCCTGAGGCAGGGTGAAGAATGCATCCTGAATGTTTTATGCGGAAAACATCTTGTGGCAAAATTTTTGAATTCGAATAACATTTCGTATGATAACAAATATCTTCCGATCATTGTAAAAAGGATCAAGGACCGAAGTGCCGAACAGGGGCGTAGAATTTTAAAGGAGGATGTTCTGGATATTGTAAGGATGGTAAGTTCGAAATAGAGATATAAATCGATTTTTAGGAGCGATCGGCTTTTTTGAAAGCGGATCATTTTGACACGGTTTTTTTATATTTACGAAACCGTTTCAGATTTAGACAATTCCCGTCTGTTCTTTTTTCACGCCAACTTTTCATAACTGTGTGATATCAAAATATAAAATTGTACTTATTTAAATGTCTGCAATGTGGCATTTATATTGCTAATATGAAGGTACATGCGAATATGGCCATCCAGTTTGATTATAATTCATAACAAATTTTAAATGACTGTTGAGAGTTACCGGCAGTGGTGCATGTTACAGTTAATCTATTTAAATGAATACTATTTGTTAAATGGATACTGTTTGGCAATGAAATATCGGGTATAGGTATGGAGGAAAAAATGGAACCTGAAAAAATGAAACAACTGGAAGCGAAACTTAAAAGCCTTTTTGAGGAGAGTAAGCAGGAACCGGAAGTGACCGAGCAGCCCCGCCCTCAGGAAGTGAACGGTACGGTCGTTATTCGGCGCAGAAATGGTGTCTCACAGAAGCTTGTATCCTGATGCA
>JAQYVL010000081.1 GCA_030145525.1 Desulfobacterales bacterium | reverse complement strand
CATTACCATTTTGTCGTGGGTAGAAAAAATAAAGGTCACGTTCTTCTCCTGATTCTTCTTCTTCATCAGTTCAAGCAGACCTTCCCCTGTTTTGGCATCAAGGTTTGCGGTGGGCTCGTCTGCGAGTACAATGGAAGGATCTGATACAATCGCCCTTGCAACCGCAACCCGCTGCTGCTGGCCGCCTGAAAGCTCGGCCGGTCGCCTGTCATATTTTCCGGTAAGACCAACATCGTCCAGTATCGCCTGTGCTCTCCTTCTCCTTTCTTTTCCGGGAATCCCCTGAAGAAGCATCACAAATTCAACATTTTCGACAGCCGAGAGAACCGGAATAAGATTATAGGCCTGAAAAACAAATCCAATCTTGTGAAGCCTCAAACCGGCCAGCTGTGACTGATTCATTTTTTCAAACCGTTCACCATCCACGCAAACACTTCCGGAATCCGGCAGATCCAAGCCTCCGATAAGATTGAGCATGGTTGTCTTGCCGGAACCGGAAGGCCCGGCAAGCGCTACAAACTCCCCCTTTTTGATGGACAGCGTCACATCATTCAGAGCAATGACTTCGACCTTCCCCTGCTGATAGATCTTTTTAACATTCTTGACTTCTACGATGTTGTTCATTAGCTCTCCCTCAATCCCTCAATCCCTCAATGCTCCTTATATTTTCACAAGCGCCTCCACCGGTGTAAACCTTGCCGCCTTTACCGCAGGATAGATGCTTACCAAAAGGCCGAGAAGGAGAACGACCAGGTTGGCGACAACAACATCGACAGTCCACAATTCAGGATACAGTATTCTGGGCATTCCCCACATCTCAACACCTGCCGCAAGAGCGGAAAGATCAATGCCTATTCTGTCGATTAACATTACACTGATAATGCCTGTGATGTTTCCGGCGACGATTCCGAGAATCAGCAGAAACAGCGACTCCGTGATCACGCCCCGTACAATCCACAGCGGCTTCATTCCAAGCGCTTTTAACAGGCCGAACTCTCTCATTCTTTCAAAAATGGCCATAAGCGTTGTATTGACAATGCCAAACCCCATGGCGATAAATACGACAAAATGCCATATGTAAATAAAATTATCGAAAAGCTTCAGGTACTCCCGCATCATGGGTAGAAGTTCCTGCCAGGTTTCCACCTTATAAACTGTATCCGGCAGTATGGAAGACAGATTTTCAGAAACGGTTTTTTCTTCCCTGCCATCAAGGTTTTGTTCCTTTAATGCAATGGATACCTCTGAAATGCTGTTTTTCAACTTCAGCATTTTCTGAGCCTGCGAAAGGGTTGCAAACACAAACTCCTTCTCCGTTGCCTCCATTTCAGCCCGAAAGACTCCCACTATCCGAAATGCCTTTGATGCAATCTCCTTACCCATATCCTGCGTCATAAGTACTATCTTATGCCCTATTTTTGCATCAAACTTATCCAGCAGAGCCTGGCCCACTATAATTTTATTCGTGTCTTCCGTTTTCAGATACCGCCCGCTTGTAACCGCTTTTCCGATAAAAGATACCCGGGCCTCTTTTGCGGGATCAATTCCAACAAGCGTAACACCGGATGAATGCCTGGCGTTTGAAGCCATGGCGCTCACACGAATTCGCATCGCCCAGTTCGCACCTTCCGGAAGAGAGGTTTTGAGGGCTTTTTTCAGCAATGCCGGATCAGTCATGCTGTTTTCGACCACCGGATCATCGCGATAATTTTTCTCGTGGATCTGAATGTTCCCCGTGAGCGTCTTGAGGCTGTTTCGAATCATCTCCACTTCCATGCCCCGCATCAGCGCTCCCAGAAATATCATGCTCCATACGCCGATAATAACCGCCGTCAAAATGACGATGGTTCGTCGGGGGTTTCTCCAGATGTTTCTCCATGCAAGCTGAAAGTACATTTGTCTCCCTCAATCCCTCAATCCCTTAATTCCTCACACATGCGCCATTGCTTCTACGGGTTTAAATTTACGAATCTTGAATGCCGGAAAAAGAGCGGCCAGAAACGTAATCACAAATACGGCAATCGGGCCGGCAAGGGCCGAAATGAGAGAAAGCCTTGGATAAAGCTTTCCCGGAATACCATACTGCTTCATCAATTCTCCCGCACCCGAAATATCAATTCCATGATATTGGAAAAACAGGGTTATCAGGCTTCCAAAAAGAATCCCCATGACAATGCCGACCATGGTCAGGCTCATGGATTCAATCAATACCAGTTTTATCAGCCGCCCCGGAGTTGTTCCTATTGCCATCAACACACCGAACTCCCGTGTACGCTCGAAAATCGACATGAGAAAGGTGTTGAGGATGCTGAAAGCCACAACAAGAATTAAAATGACATACATGATAATCCCGCTGACCAGATCCATTTGAATACCCTGTAGAAGGCCCGGCATAAGCTCCATCCAGTCAAGGACGACAGCCGTTTCTCCCATATCTTCATTATGCAGATTTTTTGTTACCTCCCTTTTGATCCCCGATACCGCTTTCAAAGATTTCCCTGAAATTATGATTTCATGCACGGCTCCCCGCATATTATAAACCATCTGAAAATCCTTCAGGGGGATCTGGAGCGTGCTCCGATCGAAGACATCAATCCCCGAACTGAAAATCCCTTTTACGGTAACAACAGTGGCAGCGATAGAGCCGTCACGTCCCTGCCCCAGGATGGTCAATTCATCTCCCACTGTTACACGGAGATTTTTAGCAAGCAGCTTTCCGACAATTGCCTGATTTGTATCTTTTTCGGAAAGATATCGTCCCTCTCGAATCAGAGTTTTAATCGTGGATACACCCGCCTCTTTTTCCGGATCAATTCCGGCAACCAGAACCCCGTAACTTCTTTCCCTTGATGAAACCAGGGAGAAGCCGTTTGCCCGAAAAGTATAGGCTTCGATCTCCGGAATCTTTTCAAGTAAACCTCCTATTTTATCCGGATCGGAAACAGCAAGGCGCATGCTTTTCTTCTCCTGGTATCCTTTGGCCTGAATCTGAATATGTCCGGTGCTTATTTTTACAGAGGAGTTGATCATGGTTTCATAGGAACCAAACTGAAACGAAAGCATAAAAATCAGAATCAGGCTGGCAAAACTAATCGCGGATATGGTTAAAACCGTTCTCCGGGGGTTTCGCCAGATATTGCGCCATGCCATTTTCACATCAATAGACATTCTTATCTCCCCACATTTTTTAAATTGGAAAGGGAAAACAGATTTTTTGAAAGCGTTTCTTTAAATTCGATTGATCTGTACTCCAGCAGGGTGTATTCATCCGTTGCCTCTGCTTTTTGCATCTTCCATTTCACAGGGAAAAGCCTGCCGTCCGTCATCCTGATTTCATGAGTCGTAAGCGCTTTTACCAGAATCAGATCTTCATCGTAAAACTCCTCGCTCAGCAGTATCAGGTCTTCTCTGATTTTGAGCTTCAGCATTCCCCACACAACCGGCGCTTCGGGTTTGGGGATCGATTTGATGTGATAAACCTTTTTGCCATCGTGGCTTGAGGTTCCTTCGATTGAATGACGAAAATCGTTTATCAGGGTATCGGATTTGGCAAGGTCGTTGTTTGAAAAATCTGATCCCTGCCATGCCTGTGACATCATGGACGGGGGCAGTTTAATTGCTCTGTTGATCTTGGGATTATAGATCCACATCTCCTTCCCTTTTTTAAGGGTACCGTTTCCGCTGTCCTTTGGCGGCGCCGTAATCAGAAAAAGACTGTTTTTTTCACCAAGCGTCCAGGCCTTGATGGTGGAAACGCGCTCCCAATCTGCTCGATGAATAGTCATGTCGGTTATGGAGATCGAAGCCTTGCCCCTCATATAGTTAAACGATTCCTGAACCAGAGACTGCGGGTCCGGGTCCGCTGCACCGGCATGACCGGCAATTGCCCAGAAAAATGAGACCAATAACAACAATACGATGCTTTTTTTATTCATACTTCCTCCAGTGTCTCCAGACAGTCTGTGATATTTAAAAAGAAAATATAGACTACCCTCTTCCCATAAACATACGACTTTCAAATTCAGTTTAGTCCTAGTTGAGAAAAAAACGTCTTATATTTCATATCTGAATTCAGGATATGATTGATCCACCATTCTTTTAAAAAAGTTAAAACTTCAATTGGAATGGTTGCCTTATAAGACATTGTATCAATACAAAAACCAACTGTCTTTTCCCTGTATTGCTTGTGCATTTCTTTTTGCAACAAATAATCAGGATAATTATTTTCACTAGAAAAATTTTTTTGATACTTCCTTTTGAGTAGGAGAAGCATCAAGGAGATCGGAAATGTCAGTTACTCCCTTGCACCCAACAATTGATTATCAGGATCTCTCTCCTTTTTGCCGGATCATCTGTTTTATGTTTTCAAATTTTTCTTCGGTTAAATCGTATTTAATAAAAGGGATCAGGCTGAGCAGTACCATGGCCGAGGTAAAGATGCAGAATACGATTCGGATGCCCGTTTCAACACTTTCAGGCTGAACTGCGTCGGCCTCGAAACCGGACAGGGAAAGTGCAAAACCGACGACGCCGGGCCCCACGGAATAAGCGGTTTTCTGGCCGCATGACCAGATGCCGGAAAAGATACCTTCTCTTCTCATGCCGGACTGCAGTTCATCAAATTCAATGGTGTCCGGCAGCATGGAAAAAGGAAACAATTGAAAACTTGAAAAACCGATCCCCAGAAGAAATATTTGAACATAGAATAAATTCAACTGTGACTGCCGGGTGAAAAATAATGAAAAGAGCATGATCGATAATATACACAACCCGATGGTATAGGCTTTTATTTTGCCTAACTTCATGCCTATTTTAACCCACACTGGAATAAAGAGAATCGACGTCACAATTAAGATGGGAAAAATAATACCCATGGCGGTTTCCGGCAGCCCCATGACATATTTCACATAATAGATTAACCCTGCCATGAGCACACCCATGGACAATGACTGGAAGACATACATCATTATCAGCATCTTGAACGGCGTGTTCCGAAAAGCTATTTTAATCTGCTCACCCATGGGGGCCATTTTATCACTGGCCGGCAGGGTCCTTGCAGTGCGCGTTGCCCTGAAGCAGATGAGGCAAAGAATGGCGATGGCTGCGCCGAAAACAATTCCCATGAAGCGAAATCCCGCCTCCCCGCCGCCGCCCAAATCAACCAGCGGCATGGCAAGTCCACCGGCAAATAAAACGCCTATGGAAGCACCGATCATCCTGAAAGAGGTGATGGAGATCCGCTCATTATAATTGTCCGACATCTCCGCCACCATGCTTGAGTACGGGACGTTAAAAACGGTAAACGCCGTGCATCCCAGCGCAAATATCAAGCCCACGTGGAGTGCCTTTGAAAACCCTGAAGCATAATGCGGGGCAGTAAACAGAATAAAAAATATAATTCCGAAAGGTATTGAGGCCGCAAGAAGATAAGGGCGTCTTCTGCCCATCCGGGAACGGGTAACATCCGAGATTCCACCCATGACCGGATCTGAAAACACATCCCACAATTTTGGAAGCAGGAGCGCAAGACCTGCAAGGGCAGGCTCCACACCCATTATATTGGTGAGAAAAAAGAGCAGGAACAGTCCGCATGTCACAATAAAGATATTGCAGCCGATATCACCGATGCCGTATCCTGCTTTCAGCCAAAAAGACAGTTTCTGGTTCATTGGTTTCTGCTTGTTCATGGCATCCAAATTACCCCTCCTTTCTGCAAAGAATGAATCGAATCTCAATGACCGGGAAAATGATTGTTATCGAAAAAGTAAGATGCCGCTTTTTACAGCGAAAGTATATGAAAGGGGGGTGGTGTGTCAATGCGCCTTGTGCAGCGCATTGTTAATTGGTCTGAAACTGCGGGAGAACATCCATCGTATCAACGGCCATCTACAATTACCCTGATTTAGTTTAAAAGGTCCTTTTCAGGGTCAAAAAGAGTCGTTTAAGACCGAAAATCGGCCATTTTTGAGCCGTTTTTAATTAATCTTCAGATGGTTAGCTTGAGTTAGCTTGGTCCGACCCTATTTCAGATATAGTGTAACGATGTAAATAGTAATATATTTCCAATTATTGCAATTATAGCCCTCTTATCGGTAATATGTTACTGATTATACCAAAAGTTAACCCCCACGGAAATCATGGTGGCCAATCTCATCCGGGAAGCAAAAACCACCAAGGAGATCTCCCGGCTGCTGAACACTTCCATCCGGACCATAGAATTTCACCGCAAGAATATCCGGCAGAAGCTGAACCTGAATCACTCAAAGATCAACCTGAGAAGCCACCTCTTATCTTTGAAGTAAATTTATCGGACTGTTTTTTACTGGTCAGCCCGCTTTTTATAAGCGGAATCACGGTATGTTAAGAAACCGCTTTACCGCGGCTGCCGTTCGGACCGGGTCTTCCTCTTGCGGCACGTGGCCCAGATCGTCAAAGATCACGAGCCGGCTGCCGGCGATCTCTTGATGAAAACGATCGCCTTCTTCAGGCACAATCAGGCGGTCAAGACCGCCCCATATAATAAGGGTGGGCAATTTCAGCTCCGGAACACGGAGGGCCAGCGCCCCCCCGGACGGCGCCTGCTTGAACCGCTGAACCAGCGCACGCCGGTTGCCCTCGCGCACGGTTATATCAAAGTAGCGGTCCACCAGTTCCTGCGTTACCTTGCCGGGATCGCCATAAACGTTTTGAATGCTCGATTCGATCAGGCTGCGCGGCAGGATGTTGGCCACCAGCCGGTTTAACACCGGAATTTTCGCAATGCGAAAACCGATGGGAACCGAAGCGGACCGGTGATCATACCCGCTGGAATCCACCAGGATCAGTTTTTCAACGCGCCCGGGATACGTAAGCGCGGTTACCCACGAAACGTGACCGCCAAACGAGTTGCCCCCCAGCACGCAGCGCTGCACGCCCAGCTTGTCCATCACGGCCATTACAAATCGTGAGTAGCTTTCAAGGGTATAGACATTGTCAGGAGACGGCCCGGTCAGCCCGAAACCCGGCATGTCAAAGGTTATCACGCGCCGCTTTGCCTTGAGTTCCCGCACCCATCCTTCCCAGGTGTGCAGGGAAGAGGAAGTGCCGTGCAGTAGAACAATGGGGACAGGATCGCCGGGCGGGCCCTCGTCTCGCAGATGCACGCTCATCCCGGCCGCCTCTACAAAAACAGACGGCGCTGCTGCCCAACGCGCCTTGAGCTCGGATACCGGCCTGTCCGGCGCCCAGTTCAAAAAAACAAAAGCCCCGATCAGGACTACCAGAACAGCCAGAATTCCGCAACAATCTTAAATAAAAGTTTCATGATGTCCCTTCTGCAGATAGTGTTAAAGCCAAACAGTGCATAGATTCACACGAACAGACAATAAGAAAATGAAGAGTAATGTTCTTTATATTTCACTACCGGATAATGGCTGTCAAGGATGAAAATCTGATGCCTTTTGGTTTAAAGTGCGCTTAAAGGGTCCTTTTCATCGTTCTCTGGATTCTCTAACCGCCTCAAGAATATCTTTTGTAGTTGCTTTGGTTTTAATACCCGGAACGTCAAATGGTGATTTTGTGCTTTTCCTAAAAACAATTGAAAAGGTTTCTCCGCTTCTCCTCTTAATAACCACCTCTTCAGTTCTGGCGATATTAAGAACATCGGCAAGACGTTGTCTTGCTTCAGAATATGTATATACTTTCATTATATTTTACTCCAAAATTGTAATTCCTATTTCCCGTGCAACCCTTTTCATGCCAAGGTCGAGGGTAAGCAGCGGGCTTCGGAGGCTACCAGCGCATTCTAAAAAATATGCATCGTATGCGTATATGTTATGTTCTATCGCGAGTTTTAATGCAGATTTTATCTCGGTATGCCTCAAATCAACCGGTATTTGTTGCACAGCTTCCCACGCTGTAGCTACTTCCTCTTTCTTCAAAGCATTTTTTTTCATCATTGCAGTTAGTGCATTTCCAACCTCAAACGGCAAAACATCAGGTGCAATTAGGTCATGGCCTTTTTATAAAGTTTTTCCGATCATAATCGGATCTAAATATTTTCCAACGCTCGATTCCCCTGATAATCACATGATGCAAAGCACCTGGTGCATCTATTCTCGCTTTCCGTGGCATGATAAACCCAAATTATATGTAATTCTAAAAGAAAAGCATAAAATCATGGACGTCCCTCTATTATTTCCATGCCTTATGTTTTTTCTCAACTGAATTGTTATGGTTATCCTTTATAAGTTCCACCTGTATTGTCCGGAGTTAAAGTACCTTCCTGTTCGATAAGCAGGCATGTAACTTCTGTGGTGCAGATTGGACGATGTTCGGTTCCTTTTGGCACAACGCACATTTCGCCTGCTTCTAATTCAACTGTTTTGTCTCTGAATTCTAATTTCATTTGCCCATCTACAATCAAAAAGACTTCATCAGAATCAGGATGCGTATGAAAATCAAGTGTTCTCTCTTTTACCCTGACCAATGTAAAATTGTGATTGTTCATTTTTGCTATTAATTCATATTGATACAGGTTTGGTATTTGGAATCCTTTTTCTTTTAAATTAATAACCTCCACAATCCTTCCTCCTGGAAAATTTTAAAATCATAACGCCCGGCATAAGTTGGGTTCCCATGAGCTATTTGATGAGCTATTCTAATTTGTAAAGCGATGCACTTATCAAGAATCAACGATCTCCTTCACAAGCTCAATGATTATTGTATTTTGGTATTGTCCTCGTCTCACATTGCAAGCCTCAGAATATAGTTTGTATCCTTTTGCATTTATGGTCAGTTCGTATTTCCCGTCTGGCAGTCCAAAAAAGAAAAAGGTTCCCTGGGATGTGAAATCGGTTTCCGACAGATAATGCTCGGGATAACTGATCTCTTCTTCTTGCAGAGGGGTTAGAGTACGATAGATTCCATTCCCTCTTAAAGTTATTGATTGTATCTCTATTTCAGTATCCGGTTGCCGATCTTTCCCTGCCTGCATATAGGATTGTTCATTTTTTGCTACATAACCACGGAGGTAGCCTACCGGTTTCATAGAAAATTGGACTCTTGGAACCGTGCCTTCTTCAATGTTTATTGGTATACTGACAGGTTCTGGCACGAATGCAGGGGCAATAATACTCACTTCATAATTTCCCGAAGGAAATGGTCCATGTTCTCGCCCTGTATCTTCGGGGCTTAGATAGATCCAGATTTCAGCCCCTTTCTCGTCGACAGGACGAAGATAAAGAGCCGATATGGGTCTTGGCAGCTTTTTGGGGAAATCAAACGAAAAATCGACAAGCAATCTGTTGCCCGGAATTGTGTCCGATGCCTTTGATTTTAGATATATATCGTCAAGTATGGCATTATATTGAGATATTACCTGTTTGCTTGAGAGGATACTTACATGGTCTTCATTGAAGCCGTAAATCATTTTGGCATCCCTTTGCGAGCGCTGATCAAGCTGACTCGCCAAGGTGACTGCTTTGTCGTTATTCGGTCGCAGTATGTTACGATTTCCTTTGTGCCCAAAGAAAAGGTAATAATCAACAGCAGGCGGGATTTTTTTACGAAATATCGAATTGATAAATTCACTTCCCGGTTGCATATCTCTCCAAGCGGGGATTACTGCAGGGGAGTATTTTACACCCATTCCCGCGAGTTCTTCTCCTCCCCATGGTGTT
>JAQYVL010000080.1 GCA_030145525.1 Desulfobacterales bacterium | reverse complement strand
CGCATCCTGAAATCCCGCATCTCCGAGAATTTTTTCATCCTTTATAATCTTTTGGAGGGAAGAATATTTACCAACCCTTACCCGATAGAAGGTTTCCGGGCCGCTGTTAAATATTGAAATATGGGCATTCTTGTACTTTTCGTTCAGTTTTTGCACAAGCCTTTCCGCGTTTCCCTTATCCTTGAAAGCGCCTACCTGAAAGGTGAACGTGCCGGTGTAGTAATCGATTGGTACAAATGAATCCGGGGATCCTGTTTTTTTGGCAGGACCACCGGCAGCGCCCAGTGCTGTAACTTCAACCTGAATCGTTCCCGGCCCAACCGCACCCAGTTTTTTTGCCGCAGTATAGGAAAGATCTATGATTCTGTTTTGTACAAAGGGGCCGCGGTCATTGACCCGGACAACCACTTCCTTATTGTTTTTTTTGTTCTGCACGCGGACATAAGTACCAAGGGGCAGGGTTTTATGGGCTGCGGTCATTGCATACATGTCATATATTTCACCGTTTGCTGTTTTACGGCCATGAAATTTTTTTCCATACCATGATGCAATTCCATCCTGACTGAAATCCTTTGCATGCGGGATTGGCTGATACCATTTTCCCAGCACTTTATAAGGCTTTGGATGTCCGGGCGGTCTGGAAGGCGGTGTTGAATTCTTGCAGCCCGATGCCAGAAAGACAAACAGGATGAAGATTAAAAAATAAGGCCGGAAAACGAACAGCTGAGATGTTGTATTTTTCATTTCTTTTAAAACCCATATGGTTATGGTTTTCGAAAAAGGTTTATCAAGGACTTACCACATGTATCTATAATGATTCAAATTGTTTTTCGTTGAGTCTTTTCCCTGATTTCCTTAAACTTTCATCAGAACCATCATTTGTTGACAATCTCGTAAAAAGTCAAAATTTCGATGGCAAAGAAAAAAGTTCCCCGCTTTTAGCGGGATTTCCGCTTCGCTCCAACAAGCTATTCAAGGCGCGCAAATCTCGAGGAGTGAGGCGTAGTTAGCCTACTCCGCAATGACGAGAGATGACACGCAGTGAAGCGTCAGCGCTAATCGCAACACAGAAATTGGACTTCCAAATAACTAAAATTTGCATAAACGAGCTAACTATTCAAATTTAAAAGTTATTTACATTAATAGCGGCGCGAGCGCCGTCACCCGGCTTTTTACGAAGCCATCATTTGTTAATCGGGAAACCTTTTATCAGGAGCAGTAAATGCATATAAAAACACTTAAAAAGTGGCAGCATCACCATGCTTTTGCCGTAATTCAGTCTTGTGAAATACCCGGGCGGGTTGTAAAAAGAGATCATGGAAGGCAATCAAAAGTCAGAGAAAAATTCTGTAACAGCAGTTGTGGCGAATGCCGGCGGTGAAATATTTGATCTTGAAGGGTACGCGGCTGTGGGTATGGCCGGGCAATCTTTGGAGATTCTTACCGAGGATGAAACCATTGAGATTCCGCATGGAACAGAGCTGATGTATCTGCCGGACAGGATGCCGGTTCTTTACAATCTGGATACGAGACAGTTTGAAGTTCTTTCCGATAATCCCCACAGCCCGGGAGAATCCCTTCATCCTGTCGCGGCGTTTAATTCTCCAGGTTATGTAAATTCATTTGCATGCGCGTACGAGGAGGGCGCGGGCGCGGGATACCTGCCCCTGTTTTCCTATGGTGCTGTCGGATGGCACAGGGAAGGGTTTCGATCAGCGGCGATACAGGTAGATATGGAAAGGCGTCAGGACCTGAGACTTATGCAGATGGAAAAGGTTCATGACGGGGTTCGGGCAACGAAAGCGGAAATGCCCGGTAACCGCCTGCGGAGACATCTGGAGAAATGTGCTCTTGAATATGGCTGTCCTGCCGCAAAAAATTTTTTTATTGGAAGATGTGAAGCACCGCTTCCAACCTCACGGGAATGCAATGCAAGATGCATCGGATGCATTTCACTGCAGAAAGAGCTGGAGATTTCAAGCCCCCAGAACCGTATCGAATTCACACCCGCTCCGGAAGAAATTTCTGAAGTAGCACTTTTTCACATTCGAAAAGTTGAGCAAAGTGTTGTCAGTTTCGGGCAGGGATGTGAAGGTGATCCGCTTATGGCTACCCATGTAATAAACCCTGCGATAAGACAGATTCGTTCGAAAACAGATGAGGGCACCATCAACATGAACACCAATGGAAGCCGGCCCGATATTCTGGAAGAACTTTTTGATGTCGGTTTGGACAGTATAAGGATAAGCTTGAACAGCACCAGAAAAAAATGTTACACAGCCTATTTCAGGCCCAGAGGATACCGGTTTGAGGATGTTGAAAAAAGCATAGATCTTGCGCTCAAAAGAGGAAAATTTGTGGCCATAAACTACCTCAACTGTCCCGGCGTCAGTGATGCTCCGGAAGAAACAGAGGCGTTTAAGAACTTTTTGTCAGAGCATCCCGTGAATCTCATTCAGTGGAGAAACCTGAATTTTGATCCTTTCCGGTACTGGACAATGATGTCCGCGGCTGCGGATCTGGGTATGCCGATCGGAATGGGGAAGCTTCTTGCAGAAATCCGCTCCGGTTTCCCGGAGATTCAACACGGATATTTTAACCCTCCAAAAGAAAGGTTTTGAAGCCGTCTTCGGCCAGATGTGTATGACCGATATCCTTCTCATACAACCCCCGATCAGAGATTTTTATCTTACCGCAAAGAGAACCATACCCTACGGGCTTTCCTCTATCGCGTCCGTGCTGATTCAAAACGGTTTTTCCGTTGATCTTTTTGATGGTCTTGCAACTGGAAAATCTCGTATTCTGGATCTTCCGGAAGAGATGGCATACTTGAAGCGTTTTTACGGAAAGCCCGACCTTTCTCCATTTGCCCTGTTTCACCATTTTCGGCACTTTGGCTACAGCTTTGAAACCATCGGAAAAGCGGCCAGAGATTCAGGGGCATATCTTGTGGGAATCGCTTCCCTGTTCACCGCGTACAGTGAAACCGCAATCAAAGTTGCTGAAACCATAAAAGCATTTCATCCGGACTGTAAGATTGTCTTTGGCGGACATCATCCCACCGCAATGCCCGGGGAAACAATGGAGACCGAAGCGGTTGACTTTTTGATAAGAGGAGAAGGGGAAGCCGCAATGCCGGCACTTGCGGACGCGATCCGGAAAAGCAAAGACCTGAAAGATATTCCAGGGATTGTATTTCGCCGCAGGGATGGTTCTCTTCATGTAAGCCCGCCGGCGGTAATGACCGATTTGGACGAGTATCCCCTTCCCTTGATGCGTTTTGTGAAACAGTCATTTTATCATAGAAAAAAGTCGGGCAGCAGTGTGATTGTTACCAGCCGTGGATGTCCCATGAAATGCTCTTACTGTTCGGTCGGTGCATCCGGGCCTCCATACCGGCGAAGACGTGTGGATTCGGTTGTTAAAGAGATGGAAACAGCCGCGGTAAAACACAATGTCCGGTTTATTGACTTTGAAGATGAGAATCTTTCTCTTGAAAAAAAATGGTTTTTACAGCTTCTTTCCGAAATCAAAAAAAGACTCGGAAATTATGATATTGAACTGCGTGCCATGAACGGAATGTTTCCTCCTTCTCTGGATGAGGAGATGATTTATGAAATGAAAGCAGCGGGCTTCAAAACATTGAATCTTTCTCTTGGATCAACTTCAAAAGTCCAGCTTGAACGTTTTTCAAGGCCCGATGTAAGATATTCTCTTGAACAGGCTCTCTCTATTGCAGAGCGAATCGGCCTTGAAACTGTCTGTTACATTATTGCAGGAGCTCCGGGACAGAGCCCGTCCGACACAGTTGAAGACCTTCTGTATCTTGCGAAAAGAAATACGATTGCAGGTATTTCAATCTTCTACCCTTCACCCGGAAGTTCGGATTTTGAAAAATGCCGGAAATATGGAATTCTTCCAGAAAAATTTTCCCTGATGCGGTCAACGGCATTTCCTGTCTCCCATTCTACAAATCGGGTGGAGGCCGCTACAATTCTGAGGCTTGGAAGAGTTCTTAATTTTATAAAAAGTTTAAAAAAAAGCGGTGCCGCCCTGCCCTCTCCGCTTCAATATCATGGAAAGGCTCTTCCGGATGCAGGCAGAAGGAAGGAAAATGGCCTCTTGCTTCTGGCATGGTTTCTTTATGACGGCAGGATAAGGGGAGTTACACCTGCGGGCGAAGTTTTTGACCATCTTGTTTCGGAAACTCTTACGCGGCAATTCATTTCCGGCCTTTCAGAGACCTTTCATTTTTAAAATCACCCGGATTTTTCATAATGCCATTTTTTCTCCAGTATCCACAATCGATTGCGAGGACCTTGTTTGTCAATATTTTTGCTTTTGTAAGCGGCATCTCCCTGATAGAGAGAGCAGAAGCCGCCTGGGACTTCAACCAGTTTTGGAAGGTAGATCAAGGGTTCCCTTTCTGAAAAATTCGACATTACGGATTCCACACTTTTATATTCTGAAAGCATTTTAAGTGTTACAAATGTGGGCGGTGGCAAAATAATTTTTCCTTTTTCCCTTTTGTCGAGTGCCTCAGAAGGTTTCATCCACTGGAAAGCGTGTATCTCTCCGCCGTCAATACAGACCGTTTCATTTTTTGCATCGGCAACAAAAAACCATGTTTTAAAGCGCCTGGGCAATCCGGTGGGGGTTGTCCAGTGTGAAATTGCCAATAGAGAATCCGGTGATATCGTAAGTCCGGCCTCTTCCTTTGCCTCACGCACGGCAGCATGGCGGGCTGCAGAAATGGAATCCTCGTTCCGGCCTCCTCTATAATCTTTTGAATCCACCCTTCCTCCCGGA
>JAQYVL010000079.1 GCA_030145525.1 Desulfobacterales bacterium | reverse complement strand
GAAATTGATCCGGAGGTGACGGCAAAAATTGTGCTTGAAAAAGCATGCAGGAATTTAGATGGTTTTATTAAAATCGAAAACCTTGCATACCTTGTAGGAACAGGCTACGGCCGAAGTGAAGTTCCCTTTGCCGATGAAAACATATCTGAAATCAGCTGTCATGCTCTTGGCGTCTACTATTGTGATCCTGAAATAAAAACCATTGTTGATATCGGCGGACAGGATGTAAAGGGAATTTCAATTGACAGTGATGGCTCGGTTCTTGAGTTTGCCATGAATGACAAGTGCGCAGCCGGCACTGGGCGATTTCTTGAAATGATGAGCAAAACTTTTCGAATGGACCTGGATGCGTTTTCTGCATTATCACTTCGAGCCAAAAAGACGATTCCGGTGACCTCCCAGTGCAGCGTTTTTGCGGAAACCGAGGTAATCAGTCTTCTCTCAAAAAGAAAACCACCTGCTGATATTGCAGCCGGAATTCAGACTGCGGTAGCCAAGAGAAGTTTTACACTTTTGAAAAAGGTGGGTATCAGACCTAAACTTACGGTTACAGGGGGATGCTCTAAAAATGAAGGGCTGCTGAAGGCATTGAAAAAAAGGCTTCGAATGGAGATCACACCGCTTTCAGTCGATCCCCAGCTAATAGGAGCACTGGGTGCCGCTATTTTTGCCCGCAGAAAAAGTATTTAAACTAATACTTAAAAATATTTTTTGAAACCGTTAACAAAACCCGGAAATGGGATTTCGTAAAAATAAGGAACACAAAATGACTTTCAAAGTTTCATCCAGTCTCTCTGAGCAGATCGCAGAGTATATCAGTGACAGGATTATCCGAATGGAAATTAAACCGGGAGAGCGTATACTCGAAACAAATATCGCGAAGGAATTCGGCATAAGCCGGAGCCCCATAAGGGAAGCTCTTCGTATTCTTGAAAAGACTCGTCTGCTTGAACTGATACCAAGGAGAGGAGCAAGGGTCGCTGAAATGTCGGAAAATTTCATCGAACAGATATGCGATATTTTTTCAACACTTATGGGGCTCACCGGAAAAAAATGTGTGGAGAACGGAAGTGCCAAGGATTTTAAAACAATTGATAATGCTGCGAAAACGAGTCTGCTTTGTGTTCAAAACGGAGACACATACGGATACTACAAATCTGTCTTTGAGTTTGCGACGGCATGTTTAAAAGCGACCAAAAGCCCACTCCTTCAGCAAATGGTGTCTGAACTTATGCCCAGTATCCAGAGAATTTTATATGCGTCATTTTCGATTAAGGGTGAAGACTTAAAGAACAACGTGGAGATTGTGTTGACCGGAAATCAGTATGTTCAAGAAGGGAATGGTGTTATGGCTGAGAATACAGTTTGCGAATATATACGAAAAGAAAAAGAGTTTGTTTTGAAAAACAAAATTTTTTCTGAAAACAAAATCTGACATTGAATCGGTTTATTACCAAAAAAATTGACTTACAGACTGAAATGGGCATACATTGGCTTATCGGAAAACTACAATAGCAAAAAAAATGCTGTTACTTTTAATTTCATCCGTTATCATATGTGAAATGGCTTGCAGTCACAGGCCATTTTCTTCTGATCAGACTCTGAGAGGAAAATGGTATGGAAAAGATATTAGCAAAGCTATTGAAAGGCTTGGGACGCCGGATCGTGTCGTTCAATATCCTGATGCCGGGAAATGCTATTATTTCCGCTTCACCGAGAAAGTGGCTGATATTGACATTTTCCATAGAAAAACTGATTATGACATGTCGACAATCAAAATTCAGGAACAGATCGCCCGGGCTGAACAGTCAAGCTGTTTATGCGGTATAGAGGTAAAGGATGGAATTATTCAGCGTATCGATTTTTCAGGGAAAGGCTGTATAAACATAAAAAAGAAGCTGGAGAGATAGTTTGCGAAAGCCTGTTTTGTCATTAATAATTATACTCTTTGTGATCAGCTTTTCTTATCTTGATTCAGCCGCTCAGGAAAAAGCAAGAGTGGTCATTAAACTGGCGACCCTTGCACCCAGGACCTCTGCTGAATCCATGGAAGAATTCAGGACTTTGGTAAAACAGCAGACAAACAATGAAGTGTCATTCAAAGTTTACTACGGCGGGATACAAGGTGATGAAGATGATATGCTGCGGAAAATCAGATTCAAGCAGCTCCAAGGCGCAGCATTGACCGGTCACGGGCTTGGAATGGTCGTTCCCGAAGTCCGGGTTACAGAGTTGCCGTATCTTTTCTGGAATTATGAAGAAGTGGAGTACGTCCGTTCAAAGCTTGAGGGCACAATGAACGAACTTTTTGAAAAAAAAGGCTTTATCGTGCTCGGATGGGGTGAAGCCGGCTTTGTATACTCTTTTTCAAAAGTCCCGATCACCTCCATTGAGATTGCTCGAAAACAGAAGTGGTGGCTTTGGGATGATGACCCGGTTGCGAAAGCGTTGTATGACTCACTTGGGATTTCCCCTGTATCTCTCTCGCTTACCGACGTCCTGACATCCCTTTCAACAAAAATGATCGATACGGCCGGGATTACGCCATATGGAGCGGTTGTCCTCCGCTGGCACAAACGATTCAAATATATGAATGAATATCCTGTCATGAACGTCATTGGCGCCATTATCATTACAACGGACGCTTGGAATAAAATATCCCCTGAAAACCGAAAAATAATTAAAAACATAATTGACGACCATTTCAAAGGTATCAGCAAATCTCAAAGAAAGACAAATGCCCAGAGTATGAAAGTGCTGAAGGAAGGCGGGATCTCAATCGTACGCGCAGACCTTGAAAGCAAAGAGGCCCAATTTGTCCTGGAAGCATCTGAAAAGACGAGAGAAGCTCTTGTCGGCAAGCTGTATTCAAGGGAGCTTCTGGACAGAACCATCTCTCTTTTAAACGAATACCGGGCAAAACATCCGGAAAGCGGCATCATGCGTATTGAATAATCTACAGATAGAGCATCCATTTTTCAAAGGTTTGCGCTTTCCCGGAATACACATCGTCCATTTTATTGATCAGGCCCGCTGTAACCGGTCCCGGGCACGCACTCCCCAGTGTCCTTTTTTCAATTGAACGGACAGGGTGTATTTTGATGATACTCGAAGAAAAAAACGCCTCGCTGAAAGAGATTAAATCATCAGACAAAATATCTTTTTCCTTGACAGAACATTTCATTTCTCCCAGCGCTTCAATAATCGCCGTCCGATTAATTCCGGGAAGTGCCGATCTTATGTATGGTGTAAAAACGGTATCCTTGTCCACAAAAAAAATATTGGCGGCAGGCCCTTCGGCCACAAAACCCATTGTATCAAGCAGAATCGCATCATCATATCCCCGTTTCATCACCTCCATCTGGGCCAGATATGAATTGACGTAGTTACCGACAACTTTGGCATGAACCGGAACAGTCTCCGGGTGGTTCTTTCTGAATTTAGAAATACCAGCTGTTATCGGAGCGGACAGTTCTTCCTGCGTAATTCCGAATGCATCAAAATCAATGCTGAAAATGGCAATGCTGACCTGAGGATTTGCAGGGACCAGTCTCATTTCGATTTCAGGGTAATAAGCGAAAAATTTGGATGCTCCGAAAGAGACATTGTTTGCTTTTGCTGTTTCCATAACGGCATCGATCAGTTCTTCTTTGCTCCTTGGAAGTTCCATGTAGGTCAAACGCGCGGAATTGAAAAACCGGTCC
This sequence comes from Desulfobacterales bacterium, assembly GCA_030145525.1. Lineage (GTDB taxonomy): Bacteria > Desulfobacterota > Desulfobacteria > Desulfobacterales > SURF-7 > JAQYVL01. The sequence continues at coordinate 2,931 of JAQYVL010000079.1, read as the reverse complement.
ATGTGCTCTTTAAGACCAAAAAAAGCAGGGCCGTTAACCGTCTTAACAATATCTACTACCTCAAAGATGCCTGATCCCCTGCTGAAACTGTGTGACAAAACGGATAAATTTGTTTCACTCCAGTCAACCAGATTACCGTTCAGCCATGCTTTCATGTACACCGCTCCTCCGAATTATTTTTTATGAAGCTTTTTTATCCTGAAAAGCTCCTGGAACACAAAAAGGGATTTCATCAAACTATCATACTGAATTCGTGAGTCCTCCATGTGTTTCCACTCGACCGGAAACTCTGCTACCTTAAAACCGGCTTTTTTAGCCAGCCAGAGTATCTCGGGATCAAATATTACACTGTTCAGCTTCTGTTCAGAAAAAAGCTTCTGAGCTGCATTTCGAGTGAAAAGTTTAAAGCCGCATTGGGTATCCCGATAGTTTATGCCAAGATAGAGATTCTGAATGAATGTATATAGTTTTGCCGAAACTTCACGAAAAAAATTCTGGTGCTGCGATACAGCGGATCCTTCAATCGCCCTTGAAGCAATTGCGATATCCGCACCTTTATCAATCAGCTTCAATCCTTTTTCCACTTCTTCCATCGGGACGGAATAATCCGCATCCATGAACATAATAATTTCGAATTTCCCCTGAAGCATACCGTAACGAACAGCATATCCCTTGCCCCGGTTCGGGTGGTATTCAAAAAATTTAAGCGTAACATTTTTTCCGGGATCAAATCCTTTGACTACATTCCCGGTATTGTCCCTGCTTCCGTCACTGACAACAAGTATCTCGCTCAAATAGTTCTGTTCATTCAGATAAAAAATCGTCTTTGATATGGTCTGTACGATTCGATCTTCTTCATTATAGGCGGGAATAATAATTGATAGTTTCTGCATAATAAAATTTAAATCAAAAGCTGCATTGTAAAATCAGTTTCCGTTGCCAAGCTGCATCTGATAAAGCTTGTGATATTCTCCCCTGATGGAAAGAAGTTCATCATGTCCGCCCTGCTCGACAATACAGCCGTCAACAATAACAACAATCCGATCAGCATATCCGATAGTTGAAAGGCGGTGGGCAATTACAAAAGTGGTTCGCCCTTTCATCAGATTTTCAAGAGCTTTTTGTACAAGCATCTCCGATTCAGCATCCAGTGAAGAGGTGGCCTCATCTAAAATCAATATGGGAGCATTTTTAAAAAGTGCCCGCGCAATACAGATTCGCTGTTTCTCTCCCCCTGAAAGTCTGCTGCCCAATTCACCGATATTGGTATCAAACTGTTTGGGAAAGCCCATAATAAAATCATATGCATAAGCTGCACGGGCTGCTTCCTCGATCTTTTTGTCTGAAGCCTCGAGTTTTCCATAAGCAATATTATTGCGAACGCTGTCGTTGAAAAGGATCGGTTCCTGGGTAACAATAGCGATCTGCTTTCGAAGTGACGAAATGGAAGCATTTTTAATATCGATGCCGTCAATCTGTATTGAACCCCCGCTGACATCATAAAACCGGGGAATCAGATTTACGAGAGACGATTTCCCCCCCCCGCTCATACCTGCGAGAGCCAGTACTTCACCGACCTGAACGTCAAGACTGATATCCTTCAGAACCATTTCGCTGTCATATTTGAAAAAAACATTGTTAAAGGTGACCCTGTGAGGATGGGTGACGAGTTCTTCCGGATCCGCGATCTCTTTAATATCCGACTCCATTTCAATGAGATCAAAAATGCGGTCTGTGGCGGCAAGCCCTTCCTGAAGTGAATTGTTAAGTTTGCTCAGCTTTTTTACCGGTTCATACAGCATCAGAACCGCAGTCAAAAAGGCGATGAATGTCCCCATCGTTAAATAACCGGAGATCACCTGTGAACCTCCGTACCATATTATAAATGCAATCCCAAACCCTGCAAAAGTCTCCATCACTGGAGAGGAAAGCGCTTTGGCAATAACCGATTTCATTTCAAGGTGAAAAATTTTTCCGGATTTTTTGAAAAATCTAGCTTTTTCGAACTTCTCCATACCAAAAGCCTTGACAATTTTATTGCCGGCAAATGTTTCATGAAGAAAAGAGCTTAAATCCGCCATCGCCTCCTGCCAGCCTGTACTTACCCTCCGTACGCGTCTTCCAAAAATCACGATTGGATAAAACGCAAGAGGAAGTATAATAAGTGCGAAAAAAGCCATCTGCCATATCAGATAGAAAATCGTTATTGTCAAAAAAATAATTTTAAACAAATCATGCATGGCACCTGTTACGGCATTTGACACCATATTCTTCACAATATTGACATCGTTGGTCAGTCGGGACATCAGTACACCGGTTTTTTCCCTGTAAAAAAAGGAAAGAGGAAGATCGGTTATCTTATCGTAAAGCATGTCCCGAAGTCGTCGAATGATCCCCTCCCCGACATAGCTCATGAAAAATTCCTGTCCGTACATTCCGACACCTCGAATCAAAAAGATAATAAGAATGGCAATGGGCAGCCATTTCAGCATCTCAACATCTTTATTTACAAAGATGTCATCCAGAACATGCTTGATCAAATAGGCTGCCAATGCCTGCGAGGCTGCACCAACAATCATACAGCAGGTGGCGAGAAAAAGCCGGAAAGTATTTTCTCTTACCATTCCGATAAGGGTTTTATGCCTGTTTTCCAGTTTAAATATCCGTTTCATAATGTTTTAAAAATGGTTAATCCATCTTTTCAGAAGATCTATCAATTATTTAGAGAATTTTTTCTCCAGCCAGCATTTTTAATGCAATATCTGCCAGACGATCAGCAGCGCCGGGGCCTCCAAGCCTTTCTCTTATTTCCAGCAATTCTCTTCGCATTTTTTCCATTTTTTGTTCATCTTCCAGAATATTACACACCTTTTCAGAAATATTTTCAGAGCTGGCCGCCCATTGCAGGAGTTCCGGTATTATTTCCCTGCC
>JAQYVL010000078.1 GCA_030145525.1 Desulfobacterales bacterium | reverse complement strand
TATCTGATGGGGGTATTGTGCCTTTTTACCTCCATGACATTCGATCTGGTGGATGGATGGTTTGCGGCACGTTTTCAACCGAACAACGCCCTGGCTCATCTGGCGGATCGGATCATGGACAAAATTGTCTACTCGATTATCTTCCCACTGCTTGCTACGGGAATGATGTGGCGAATGCTTTTTATCTCACCAAAATTCGCAAAAATTGAGCTTTTGCATTCTTTGTTTATATTATTTTTATGTGTTACCGTTCTGATCCGGGATAATTTTGCATCTTTTATGCGTGGATTTGCCGTCAAAAGGGGCCATGAGCCAGAGTCGAGTGAATTTACAAGACTGAGAACTATTGTTGCGGCACCCCTTAGCGCACTTTTATATGCTCATGCATTTTATATCCCGGATGGACCTACATTAAAGCTGTATTCCTGCATAACCTGGCTCGGAAATATCCCTATCCGTGGATTTTTTGTCCTTGAAATCATCTTTTTGATAATCAACTTCAGTTCCATTGCAAGATATTGCAGGAGATACGGAACCTATTGTCTTGATGAACTATGTTTTGGAGATGAACTGCTCAGAAAAAAGATCCTATCCATTTTTCCCAATGCGCTAACCGTTATGAATGCAATGATGGGACTCCTGGCTGTCTTTTTTGCATACCAAGGCAGGATAAAAGAGGCGTATCTGATTATGATCGGTGCAGCTGTATTTGATAAGCTTGACGGTGCGATGGCAAGGAAACTAGGATTGGTTGAATCCGTTCCCAAATCTGAAGGAAAACACCTGATTACATTTGGCGGTATTATGGATGATATAGCAGATACCGTCAGCTTCTGCATTGCCCCGGCATGGATTTATTATATATGCCTTTCTGATGTTTCAAACCGACTTCCGGTTGGTATTATCGCAATAATTTACGCAGTATTTGGAATCGCAAGATTGGTTTATTTCACGCTGGATAAAACACCTATTCCCGGATATTTTAAAGGTATGCCTACGCCCGCCGCCGCCCTTTTTGTAACCTCACCCCTGATCATATTATCACAGGAGCTGGCGGCAAACTCCGAATATGTGAGTTTCTGGTACTTCTTCTCCTCAGGTTTGATGCTCCTGGCAGCGATACTGATGAATTTATTCCCGGCAAAATACATCCATGTGGGTCGATTTATGGACAGGCATCCCTGGTTTGGCCGGATTGATCTGCCTTTGGCTTTTCTCTTAGCATTTACACCATATCTTGGATATTTTGCTCTGACTCAACTATTGCTTTATTCAATCTCCCCTTTATGGACAAGAGGTGTGAAACCGGAAAAATAAAATGCCCGGTTTCACGCTTTTATCTGATTCATTGACAGAAAATTGAAAACTGGGCAGCCGTTTATGTCCAATTATTAAAGGAGAAGGATATGGATAGCAGACGCTTGATAATTCTATGCACTGTATTGATTGCTCTGGTGTTCGTTTTACAGGGGAATAAAGCCTTTGCCGGCAAATCTTCGATTCGAATCAAAGTGCCGGAAACCGCTGTCGCAGGAGAAGTAATTTTGATCCAGCTTAATGTATCCCATCAAGGAAACAACTTTATCCACTATACAAACTGGATTTACGTGACGATCAATGGCAGAGAAGTCAAAAGGTGGACGTTTAGCAATTTTGATAAGCCCGAATCAGAGAATTTCACACGAACGATTAATCATACGATGACCGGACCCATCGAAATTACAGCTGAAGCTGACTGCAACATACACGGCAGTGCGGGCATTGTAAAAAAAAATGTGGCGGTTAGATAATATCTGATTCTACTACTGCATAAGTTCACAAGAGGTGAATTCATGAAAATCGGAGGCATTTCTATTCTGTTGATCACGGGGATTCTGAATGGTCTGCTGATTCTCTTTCAGACAGGCTCAGGATTAGGTTATATTAAAGTGCCGTTCGGAATGCACAGGAAAACAGGCATAGCCCTGTTTTTCACTGCAATGATTCATGCATTTTTGGCAGTATTTGCTCATTAGTAAATCAATTCCCCAATCCCTCAATTTGTTCTATATAAAAAATCATCCATTCCGCTATACGTACCAAACCCTGAGAGAGACTCCCAGGGACCTCAAATTATCTAGTATTGAAAATAACTTGACACGAGCTGATGTTTATTATAGAAGTTTCATAAATATATCAATATTGAACACAGGAATCAACTCATGACGGACATATTTTCAGGCAGCTTTAACTATTTTTATTTCTGGTGGTATTATTTTATCACCGGTCTGCCTGGCTGTATGCGCTGATTCATAAGAAGCATATAAAGCAAACAAAGCCGTGAGCAGAACCAAAAGCCCACGGCTTTTTTTATTCGGGTCGTGGAAATTAATTTCACGGCCCTTTTTTTTTACTTTTCATAACAGAAGGGAGAATTGAACCATGACGATCCTCGGGAAAAGAATAAGAATAGAAAGAATTATTAACCGGAACACAGGCAAAACCGTAATCGTCCCGATGGACCACGGAATTTCAGTCGGACCGATACCAGGCGTTATTGATATGAAAGATGCGGTTCAAAAAGTTTCTGAGGGAGGGGCAAACGCGATTGTCGAGCATAAAGGTCTGGTAGGTGAAGGACATCGGGGAGAGGGAAAAGATATAGGACTGATCATTCATCTCTCTGCATCAACCAATTTGTCGCCCTACCCCCATGCAAAAACACTTGTCTGCTCGGTAGAGGAAGCCGTCAAACTCGGTGCTGATGCGGTATCGATTCATATTAACCTGGGGAACGGGCAGGAAAAAGAGATGCTTCATGATTTTGGCAAAGTCAGTTACGAAGCAAGAACCTGGGGAGTGCCCCTTCTTGCTATGATATACCCCCGCGGCGAGAAGATTACAGATGAATATCATGTGGACGTAATCAAGCATGCTGCAAGGGTTGGTGACGAAATGGGTGCGGACATTGTAAAGGTTTCCTATACTGGAAGCCCGGAGTCTTTCCATCAGGTAGTCGAAGGGTGTTCTATACCGGTCGTGATCGCAGGAGGTGAGAAAATGGATTCAGACCAGGAAATCCTTGATATGGTAAAAGGTTCGGTAGACGCAGGCGGAGCAGGTGTTTCTATCGGTCGAAATGTTTTTCAACATGAGAGCCCGAAAAAAATGGTTCAAGCCATATCATCCATTGTTCATGAAAGAAAAAGTGTGGTTGATGCACTTGATATACTCAACAGCTAATGCGGAAATTCGATATTAAATTAATAATATTATTTATCGAAGCCATCTCGAACAAAAACAGAAATCGGGTTCGAGTTCAAAAAAGGGCCGATAAGGCAAACGGAGGAGCAAAAGAATGCGTAAGATTTGGGTAAAAGTTGATCCGTGGGATAAAAAACTGGTTACAACAGCACTTGAAGGCGGAGCAGACGCGATTATGGTTCCGAAAGGCTATTCAGAAAAGGTCAAAGAACTGGGAAGGATTACAACCATCTCGGAAGATGGTGACCTGAAACCGGAGCAAGATGTTGTGTTCTTTACCATAAAAAGCGGGGAAGACGAAGAAGAGATTGTAAAACTCTGCCAGAGTAAAAAAGTTATTTTGAATTGCACAGACTGGACAATCATTCCCCTTGAGAACCTGATTGCAAAGGGAGCGGAAGTGATTGCTCAGGTTCAAAATCTTAAAGAAGCTCAGACTGCATTCGGTATTCTGGAAAAAGGAGTGAGCCATATTCTCATTCATACAAAAAGTCCAATCGAACTGAAAACAGCTCTTTCCAGACTTTTCGAAGAAGGAGAAACGACTGCCCTTCAACATGCAGAGGTTGTTGAGATTGTTCCGATAGGCATGGGTGACCGTGTTTGTGTCGATACATGCACTTCGATGTCTATTGGAGAAGGGATGCTTGTGGGTAACAGCAGCAGTGCACTTTTTCTGGTTCATTCGGAAAGTATTTCAAACCCGTATGTATCCCCGAGACCGTTCAGGGTCAATGCCGGAGCGGTTCATGCCTACACCAGGGTACCAGGCGGAAAAACAAGGTATCTTTCCGAACTGTCTGCAGGGGACCAGATTCTTATAACGGATTATAAAGGTAAAACTACCATTGGAATCGTAGGACGATTAAAAATTGAAAAACGTCCCATGATGCTCCTCAAAGCGAAAATTGGTGAACATGTAGCAACAACAATTCTTCAGAATGCGGAAACAATCAGGCTGACCGATCCTTCCGGAAAGCCGGTATCTGTTGTTTCCCTGAAACCCGGCGATAAAATATTAGCGGCATTGGAGCAAGGCGGACGCCATTTTGGCCACAAGATAGACGAGACAATCACTGAAAAATAAAGCGGTGAAAAGATGACTGGAGACAAAAAAGGCGTTACAGAAATGGCATCAGATGATATTGAATCTTCTATAAATTCAATGAATTTGATCGATAATCATATTCTGGATCTGATAAATCGACGGCTGGAGTTAGCCTTAAAGCTAAAGACGCTGCAAAATGAAAAAAATTTGGAACCCCTCACTTATTCTGATGAAGAATGCTCTATCAAGCGGCTTTCAGAACTTAATTCCGGCCCTCTTGATCCAAAAAAAATGCGAATTCTGTTTAAAAATATATTTTCCATATCACAAGAAGCCGTAAAGCCTCGACGCATTTCTTATCTTGGACCGGAAGCCACCTTTACCCATATTGCAGCTATGAATCATTTTGGAGATTCGGCCTCTTTTTTGCCCCAGCCCGGCATTCTGGATGTTTTCCTTGAAGTGGAAAAAGAAAGATGCGATTTCGGAGTGGTTCCGGTTGAAAATTCAATTGAAGGGTCTGTAAATTATACTCTTGACTTGTTTTTTGAATTTAATCTGAAAATCTGTGCTGAAAAATACCTGACAATTTCCCATGATCTGCTTTCCAAATCTAAAAAACTGGAAGAGATAAAAGTTGTTTACTCTCATCCTCAACCAATCGCTCAATGCCGCGGATGGCTTCGTAAAAATATTCCGAATGCGAGAATTGAGGAATGCAGAAGCACTTCCTTTGCAGCACAAAAGGTTGTCGACATTCAAGATGCGGCGGCAATTGCAAGCAGCGAGGCCGCAAGAATCTATAATTTGAATGTCACGGCTTCCCGGATTGGAGACCATTCCAATAATACAACCCGTTTTCTTATGATAGGGAAAAATGAAACCGCCCGGACAGGTGATGACAAGACATCCGTCATGTTTGCGGCTGCTCATGTTCCAGGGGCGCTTTATAAAACACTTGAACCCATTGCAAAATCCGGAATCAATATGCTGAAACTGGAATCGAGACCCAGCAAACATGAAAACTGGAATTATTTTTTCTTTGTAGACCTTGAAGGACATATTGAGGATAGAAAAATACAGGATACAGTTTCAAAAATGAAAGAGCTTTGCCTGTTCCTGAAAATTCTTGGATCGTATCCAAGGTCAATAGATACGTAAAACAATATAATCATAACAGGGATAAATTTATTGATGAAAACAGATACAAAAACTTCTCTCTTTGGTGTTATCGGAGATCCGGTCTCTCACAGTTTAAGTCCGGTCATGCATAACAGAGCCTTTTCTGAAATCGGATATAACGCTATCTACATGGCATTTCATGTTACAGATCTCGCATCGGCGATCAAGGGTGTAAAAGGACTCGGAATAAAAGGTCTCAGCGTAACCATACCGCACAAGGTATCGATAATGAGCTTATTGGATGAGATAGATGAAATGGCTGAAAAAATCGGTGCTGTAAATACCGTTGTTAATAAGGAAGGAAAGCTCTTTGGATATAATACTGACTGCCTTGGAGCTATCCATGCGCTTCGAGAAAAAACGGATATCAAGAATAAAAATATTTTAATGATCGGTGCGGGAGGTGCTGCCCGAGCCATTGGTTTCGGAATTTTATCAGATGGCGGGAATCTCACCATTGTTAATATTTTAGAAGATGAGGGAAAGGTACTGTCAAGTATCCTTGGAGTCCCTTATTATCATCTTTCTGAATTCAGCAGGCTTGAATATGATATCCTGATCAACACCACCCCTGTTGGCATGTCTCCCGAGACGAATAGAATGCCGATCAAGCCATTAGACCTGAAGCCGGACAAGGTAGTTATGGATATAATTTATAACCCCTTAAAAACAATGCTCCTGGCGGAGTCTGAAAAAATCGGATGTTCTACCGTCGATGGTGTTTCCATGTTTGTACACCAGGGCGCGGCACAATTTGAAATGTGGACAGGTAAAAAAGCACCTGTTAAAATTATGCGTAAAACGGTATTGAAAGAGCTGTAAAAAAATCAAAAGAATAACAGAAATGAATACAAACCGGATGTTATTATGATTGAAATAAAAAATGGTAATATTAATAATTCGAACATAACCGTTCCTGGATCCAAAAGTTATACGCATCGCCTCTTAATTGCGGCAGCACTTTCAGACGGCATATGCTTCATAGAAAATATGCTCAAAAGTGAGGACACCCTTCTCACTTTGAAAGCATTAAATCAGATGGGTATTCAAACCGGGGATTCCGGAAATATGCTTAAAATTACTGGTTCCGCAGGGAGATTGAAACCATGCTCCGATCCCATATATCTCGGGAACTCGGGGACCTCTATGAGGCTTTTGACAGGGGTTGCCGCACTTGGGAAAGGAACTTACACCCTTACAGGCACTAAAAGGATGGGAGAGCGTCCTATCGGTGATCTCCTGGACGGGCTGAATCAGGTTGCTGTAAAAGCGAAATCTGTATACGGGAACGGCTGCCCTCCTGTTGAAATTACCGGCGGAAACCTTTCAGGCGGAAAGATTAATCTTAAATGTCATATCAGCAGTCAATACCTCTCTTCACTTCTTCTGATTGCACCATGCTTAAAGAAAGGTCTTGAAATAAATATAACAAAAGGTCCTGTTTCCAAACCATATATCGATATGACGATTGACATTTTGGACAGGCTCGGTGTGGAGTTGGTACGTAAAGGCTACACATACTATAAAATTCCCGGTAACCAGAATTATCAGCCTGGAAAATATACGGTTGAACCGGACTGTTCACAGGCTGGCTATTTCTGGGCGGCTGCTGCAATCACCGGTGCAAGCATTAAAGTAAATGGTGTGACAAAAAATTCCCGTCAGGGCGATATCGGCTTCGCGGATGTTCTTGAAAAAATGGGGTGCACAGTAATCTATGAAAATGACGGAATTACGGTTACCGGTGGAGAACTGTCCGGCATAGAAGTTGATATGTCCAATATGCCTGATATCGTTCCGACCCTTTCAATAGTAGCTGCCTTTGCTAAAGGGAAAACAATAATTCGGAATGTTGCTCATCTGAAGGAAAAGGAAAGCGACCGAATCGGGTCTGTTGCAAAGGAGCTGAACAAAATGGAAATTGATGCGAAGGCTGGTGAAAGCGGACTTGTTATTACAGGAGGCACTCCCAAAGGTGCGGAAATCGAAACTTATGATGATCATCGAATGGCCATGAGCTTTTCAATTGCAGGGCTTGTTGTCCCGAAAGTATATATCAAAAATGAAAATTGCGTTGACAAGTCATTCCCCAATTACTGGGAGGTTTTTGGAGGGCTCTATCAGTCATGAACATTTATCTTATCGGATACCGTTGCACCGGAAAAACCACTGTGGGTAAAATTCTTGCTCAAAAGCTCAGATGGCCGGTTATGGATTCAGATGTAGAACTTGTAAATGAACAGGGACTCCCAATATCCAAAATTGTAGAAAGTCAGGGATGGGAGGCATTCCGGAGTATTGAAAAAAATGTGATTCAAAAAATCAGCTTGTTGGATCGGCATGTAATTGCAACCGGAGGCGGTGCGGTTCTGAATGGGGAAAATGTCAAATGTATGAAAAAAAGTGGAAAGCTGGTATGGCTCAGGGCAAAGCCTGAAACCATACATAGAAGAATGACCGGGGACAGCAACACTGAAAAAACAAGACCGGCATTAACTGACAAGGGAGTTTTTGAGGAGATAGAAGAAACGCTGAACATCCGAAATCCCATTTATCAGAAAGCCATGGATATTGCCATTGATACGGATCAACTGACGCCTGAAGATATATGCGGAATTATCCAGAAAAAGCTGATAGGTGAACAATCATCTGTTTGACAAGGGGAGAATATGCCTGGTAACACCTTTGGAAAATTATTTAGAATAACCACCTGGGGAGAATCACACGGAAAGGGTGTTGGTGTCGTAATCGATGGCTGCCCTCCGAAAATCCCTCTTGACGAAAAAACCATTCAAAAAATGCTTGATCAAAGGCGTCCCGGAGGATCCATTGCAAGTACAAGCAGAAAGGAACCGGATCAGGCAGTGATCATGTCAGGAGTCTTTGAAAATAAGACAACCGGCACGCCAATAATGATTCTGGTTAAAAACAAGGATGCAGACTCATCATCCTATCAGAGTATCGCAGATCTATTCAGACCCGGGCACGGTGATTATACATATCAGGCAAAGTATGGAATCCGTGATTTTCGAGGAGGAGGACGTGCATCTGCCCGCGAAACCGTTGCAAGGGTTGCCGCCGGTGCAGTTGCCGGAGCTGTTCTGTCAAGAATCGGGACAGAGATTTTAGCTTATACAATAGAACTTGGGGGAATAAAAGCTGAAATGCGTGACCTTGATGAGATCACAAACAACATGTTCTGTTGCCCGGATTCAATAGCAGCTGAAAAAATGGAAAACCGTGTAAACGAAGTTCGAAAAATGAGTAACTCCGTTGGCGGTATTGTTGAAATTATTGCGAAAGGCGTTCCAAAAGGTCTGGGAGATCCCGTTTTTGACAAACTGGATGCAAATCTTGCCGGAGCATTGATGAGCATAGGTGCTGTGAAAGGCGTTGAGATCGGAGCGGGTTTCCATGCTGCCGGCATGCTAGGATCTGAAAATAATGACCCGATTACACAGGATGGATTTGAAACAAATAATTCAGGGGGGATTCTGGCAGGCATTTCAAACGGAGATCATATCGTCATTCGTGTGGCGGTGAAACCCATACCCTCTATTGCCATAGATCAAAAAACAGTTGATCTTTTTAATAAACCGAGAACTGTTTCAACAAAAGGACGACATGATATATCGGCAATTCCCAGAATAAATGTCGTTTGCAGAGCCATGGTTCAAATCGTAATTGCCGATCATCTGCTTAGACAGAATGCTATTTTATGAGACTCAATATCACTGCTTAACATTGATGGCTTCGTAAAAAGTCCAATTTTGGCGTTGCGCTGCATCCCTCGTCAGTACTGTTAAGCGAAGCGCAACGGTAGCCGATAGGCGTGAGTAGGCTAACTACGCCTCATTCCTCGAGATTTGCGCGCCTTGAACTTGAACTTTTTTCTTTGCCATCAGAATTTTGACTTTTTACGAGACTGTCAACATTATGCCGGAAAATTTTTTAGAGAAGCCACTGCCGAGACAAAATGTTTATGTTGCAAAAGGTGATTCGCCCTATGACAACACCCGTAATGTCTTATCCCGGATGGATCTTTCATTTTTAAAAAACAAGAAAGTCTTGCTGAAACCTAACATTGGAAGAATAGCACCTAAAGGGAAAGGTATAACCACTGATCCGATGGTTGTAGCCGCTGCTATAGATGTTTTTCGTGAAAAGAACGCAGATGTGTCTGTCGGTGAAAGTCCAATTGTAGGTGTTGATACCATGGCTGCTTTTCATTCCTCGGGAATCGAAAGTATTGCAAAAAAGCGTAACTGCAAACTGATCGATTTGAATATGGGTAAATTTATAAAAATACCGGCACCTGACGGAATAGCGATCAGAGAGTTCAAGGTTTGCCATCAGATTTTCGAATATGATTTTATCGTATCCATCCCCGTCATGAAAATGCATATGCATACATGTGTGTCATTATCCATCAAAAATATGAAAGGCTGCCTATGGCGGCGCAGTAAGGTTGACCTGCATATGCTGCCTCCGGTTGAAGGGATTGACGAAAGACCGATAAATATTGCTATTGCCGATATGGCAGGTGTTCTGCGGCCTCAATTGGCAATAATTGACGGGACTGTTGGGATGGAAGGATTAGGACCGAGTGCCGGAACGGCAAAATCTCTTGGCGTAATTGTCGCAGGTTTCGATTCTTTTGCAGCAGATGCTGTTGCCTGCAAATTGATGGGAACCAGTGCGGAAGAGGTTCCTCATTTACGAATTGGTGCGGAACGTAATTACGGAGTTATTGATATTACCAGGCTGTCAATAACTCCTGACAGATGGGAAGACTGGACATCTCCATTTTCCCCGCCGCCGGAGAACTTGTCTATCGAGTTCCCGAATATCAAGGTCCATGACAGGAATTCATGCAGTGCATGTCAATCGACTCTGCTTCTCTTCTTAAAACGATACAGAACAAAAATACTCGATTACTTTCCTCAAGATACAATCATCAATTTTGCCATAGGCAAAGGGCATAATAATATTCCCGAAAAAACAATTTGTATCGGCAACTGTACCGACGGCATTCGAAAAAACAGAACCTTTATAAAAGGCTGTCCTCCTGTTGCAAGTGAAATCATGTGCGGGATAACCGGGAAAGTCTCGGTTGATTTTTTGGATGGTAAAAGTGAAACCCCTGATGATTAGGCGGAGATAGGCGGATTTGGCATTTTTTTGAATCGCTTCTAAAAGCGGTAAACAATACTTCCCCAGGTTAGACCGGCACCCAGCCCAATGAATAAAACCGTATCCCCCCTGCCGACTTTCTTATTTTCAATAACTTCATCCAGGGCGATAGGAATACTCGCGGCTGTCGTGTTGCCATATTTGTTGATGTTGTTGAATATTTTTTCATCTTCAAGATTCATGGCTTTCTGAAAAGCCTGATTAATCCTAAGATTTGCCTGATGAGGAATTACCAGATCTATATCGTTCATGGTTAAACCGGCTTTATCCAATACTTCACCGGCAACTTCCGGAAGCCTTCGGACGGCATTTTTAAAAATCAATCTGCCGTCCATTTTCGGGTAATGCCTTCCTTCTTTGATCATCTCTTCATTGATACTTGGAGCGCACCTGAATGTCGGGGCTTCTATCATCAAACTATGAGAAAATTCTCCCTGGGAATGAAGTGCTGAAGCCAGGACTCCGACAGGCTCATCAGTTTCAACACCCTCAAGACAAATCGCCCCGGCGCCATCTCCGAAAATTACAGCCACATCACGACCCCGTGAAGAAATATCAAGCCCTCTACTGTGGATTTCCGCACCGACAAAAAGAACACGGTTTGCCTGTCCGCTTCGAATAAACGCATCTGCAGTTGCAATTCCATAAAAAAAACCGGTACATTGCTGCCGGATATCCAAAGCAGGTGTCGTATGAAGTCCGAGCAAATGCTGAAGCAGGCACCCGGATCCAGGGAAAAAAAGATCCGGGCTCAACGATGCAAAAATAATAAGATCAATATCTTCCGGTGTCCACCCCGCTTTTTCTAGTGCCTTTTTCGCTGCCTCTGCACCAAGATCTGAAGGTCCGATATTTTCATCTTCCGGCACCCAGTAGCGTTGTTCTATTCCGGTTCTCTGTATTATCCATTCATCTGAGGTGTCCATCAGCCTGGAAATATCGTCATTGGTTACCAGCCGTTTGGGGAGGTGGCGTCCGGTACCTTGAATAACAGTTCTTTTCATCAAATTTCTCCTTAGAGATTCACCAACTCATTCAATCCAAGTATCAAAGGATATTAAAATACATCAGGATTTAGTAGCCCCTGAAGTTAGAAAGTTTAGGTACAATATTTTATTGCACATCGTCAAGAATTAAGAATACCAAGAGAGGATAAAAAAAAAGGCTCCTCGTAAAAACGAGAAGCCCTTTTCCGTAAAAAGCTTATGAACTAAGTTCTTTGAACGTTTTTTGCGGTTGGTCATTTTTCTGTCTCTTCAATCTCGAATGAGACGCGATCACCCTCTGATAAAGTTTTGAATCCGTCCATGTTAATCGCACTATGATGAACAAAAATATCACCGCCATCTTCCTGCTCAATGAACCCAAATCCTTTTTTATTACTGAACCATTACACAATTCCATTAGCCAAAACTGTTTCTCCTTTTTACCCTTTTGTTCAGTCATTCCTGATAAACTTTATCGAAGATTGAGGAACTTTTCAATAAACAACAATCCTCTGATTTATCTAAGTTATTCCTATAGCTTATAAAGGCAGTCTACTACAACAAAATTTTTATCAGCCCGGCTGCTGTTATTATGAATTGCCCATGCAAAAAGTTCCTTTCCCGTGCCTGTGTCCCCGGTAATAAGGACATTTGCATCACAATTGGCTGCATTGGCAACTAAATTGATGCATTCTTTCATTGATGGACTGCTGGAAATAATGCCATCCAGATTCAAAATCACCGATTGCTGAGAGGACATTTTATTTTCTCGATATTGCAAAACACGGAGAAGCGGGAGGGTCATCTCTTTTATGGAGGAAGGTTTTTTTACATAATCCCATGCACCGCTTTTGATTGCAAGCTCAGCACCTTTTGAGTCAGCAAATCCGATAATTATAATGATCTCGGGAGAAGATGGTGCCTCACGAAATTTTGCAAGGCTTTCCAATCCATCGCCATCAGGTAATCTCACATCGAGGTAAACAACATCGTAATAATTTGAGTTAACTTCTTCAAGGCCTTCTTTGATACTTTGACAGCATTCCACTTCATGCCCCGTTCGAAGTATGGTCCGAGACAGAGCATCATTCATTACCTTATCGTCATCTACAATCAGTATCCTTGATATTGAATCTTTTTTCCTTTGACTGTTTTTTAACTCTGAAACAAATTACTTCTGGATATAAAAAATTTTCTATTGGTGCGTTTTCAAATTATTTATCGTATGAAATAGATATCGGAGCAGAAGAACCTTTGGAATTTTTATTGTAATACTACTAAATTAACTTTTTTTCATTCCAAACTGGATGTGGGAAATAATATTTTTTCAGTTTAACGTTGTCCAGTAATATAAGATTTTTTATCACTGTACAATAATGTTTTTCATTTTTCCCTGATTTACTCTGTTTTTATATAATCAAAACAACTCAAAATTTAAAATTGATTCATGAACAGACTTAAAAATTCAAAAAAAACTTGCTTTTATGCTCAAATTTGTTTTATATGACCACATGGTCACTTTTTTAAAACC
>JAQYVL010000077.1 GCA_030145525.1 Desulfobacterales bacterium | reverse complement strand
ATATCATTCCTGCTGATATGGTGCAACGTAACAGTCTATACCATTATGGAAAGCCTGATTGAACGCCGGAAAATTCAACTAAAGAAGGTCGCTGTTTTTCTTGCGGCAGTCGGGATTACAGCTGCATACGGCATGACCCGTATCTACCAGATAGACGCTGCAGTCGAAGCCGCACCAAAAATAAAGACGGTGATTATTCAAACCGGCGAGGGCGAGGCGGCTAAATTTCAAGATCCCTTGAACTTCCTCAGACTTCATCAAAAAATGTCGGAAAGTGCCCTTTCAGAAAAATCGGCTGCTGACGCAGACCTGGTCATATGGCCGGAGTCCGTCTCCCTCTATCCCTTAAGCCGCAAATTGAAACGACTGCCTCGCGATTTGTTCGGCTATACAAGAAAACCTTTGCTGTTCGGCACAATAACAGCCGAAAAGAGGAACGGTGAAATACAAAAATACGCAAGCGCCCTGCTTGCCGACGAACAAAATAACGTACTCGGCATCTACGACAAACGTATCCTGGTTCCGTTCGGTGAATACATCCCTTTTGGCGATATCTTCCCTGTTCTATATAAATTGCTGCCCTATACCAGCCGATTGCGGTCAGGCAAAAGCTCACTTCCTCTGCCCTTCGGAGAATACAGCCTCTCTCTCAATATCTGTTATGAAGACCTTTTTTACGGACTGGTTCGACAGAATATGACTGCTGGCATCCCTCGCGGAAAGGCCCCTCCTCACGCCATCATCAATCTCACAAACGATTCCTGGTATGGAGACACCACAGAACCGCTGGAGCATCTCGTCCTCGCGAGCTTCCGCTCGATCGAACATCGCCGGGCTCTTGTGCGCGCAACCAACACCGGCATAAGTGCGATTGTCGATCCGGTTGGACGTTTGGAAAAACGAACCGGACAGTGGACGCAGGAAACCCTTGTCGGAGAAGTCCCGATGATGACCGGGCGGACGATTTTCAGTCATGCCGGAAACTGGTTCGGCTGGTCTGTCACAGCCTTTGTGCTGGCGTTGATTGGTTTATCATTCAAACCAAATGAAAAAACGGTAAAAAACCATCTGCGAAAAGCTCAAGAAAGACAAAACACAAATAAAGGATGAACGCGGGCCTCATTCTTCAGAGGCTGCATCCTGCTTATTCAAATAAAGGTCTTCATTAAACCGCACTTTTTTTATATTTGGAAGGGCAGCGATCTTCCGCATGACATTCAACCCTTCTGCTTCATAATTCTCAATCATTTCATCTGTTACCTCAATCGGCTCATCAAGAGAAAGACCCAGTTTTGCAGGACGCAATCGCCATCCCCGGGCAATATCAGATCCTCCCGCAAGATTAATCGGTACGATGAAGTCACCGGCTCTCATATATGCCTTCAAATACATAGGGTTGACATATTTTATCGATACCGAACCGTCAGGATCAATACGGGACCTGGAACCCTCCGGAAAAATGAGAAAACATTCCCTCATGATATTTTTAAACAGCGTATAATCCTCTTTTCTTAAATCCATCATGACCCGAGAGACCCGATTCTCTCTGATAAATGTTTTCAATGCCTCTTTCCCTTCAAAATCAACAAAGGCGGTATGCTGCTCAAGAGCGTCGATATCTTGAATCACTTTTTTGAAATCATCAAATTTCAGTTTTTTAATGAGATAAAGACCTGCATCAGGGAGATTTATGAGGCATAGGGTTTTTCTAGTTGCTTTCTTCAACTCTTCCGCAAGGCCACTGGTTTTGATTGCGGTTGTCTTTTGGGAAGGCACCGTTAAAAACAGATTTCCGACATTTGCAGCGCCGTTTCTCAGTACTACATTCGAAAACATCCGGGGGCCGACAATCGTGTTACAGTTTTTGGTCAGGCTGTCAAAACCAAGTTTTCGTATCACACTTCTTACAAAATACGGCCCAAGATATCCCTCATGATGGCCGATAAAAAAAATACGGTGACCTTTATTTTTTATCTTGGATACCCGGCGAAGTATTTTGACAGCATCCGTTGTTTCAAATCCACCAGGGTCGCTGTGTTTCAGTGAAAAGCGACGGTTGTCTTTGTTTACTAAAATAATGTCTATTACCATTTTTCGTTCCAGATATTCGAAAAATTTATGCCAGAATGCAGAATCCGGCAATACAGGGAAAATGGATCGATCAAAAGGAAACTGGACAGCAAGAAGCTGCTCAAGACGGGTTTTTGTAAACTCCTGAAAAAATTTATGCTGAAGCAGCTGATTTTTCTTTTCCAGTACTTTTTGCCGGGCATCTGGGAAATGCTTGTTAAAATCCAGGCCATGCCTGGAACCGAACTCCATTATTTCTTCCAGCAGTCTGATAGATTTTTCATTTTGGGGCGGCAATCTCAGCGAGTAAAGCTTGGTTCGCGCAAACTCAACCATCTCCCTGAAATTTAAATGATTTTTCCATTCGCGGACTTTTACAATAGAATCCCGAAAACCGGGAAACCTCATCAAAAAACGTTGTATCCTTTCTGAAAATTTATCTGCGCCCCCGGCCAGCAGAGAAAAGAGTGAAAATATCTTATTGAACAGGCTGTAAAGACGTTTCTTTCCTTCAAGCTTTGAAAAAGACTCTTCAAATTTGTCTTTATTATTTTGAAGAAAATGAAGAATTTCTTCCGAATTGTAATTTTCTTTAGCGCTGTCCCACCATTCCTGCAAGGCCAGCCGATTTTTTCGTTTCAAAATTTTTCCTTCAAAATGATCAGAACTGGTTTCAAAACCTTCAATATAGATTAAAGCTGCTGCGGATCAAGGGTGTCAACCACCGGAATATATGAATCAGCTTTTCAAACGTTTTCATTGTAAACCCTTTCCGACAAATTTCCTCATCCAAATTAAGAAACATACAGGATGAAAGCTTTGATTCTTGACATATGATATTGAATGTATTTTTATCTCAAACAACATTCACCCTAACCTTCTTTCAACTATGACACGATTCGCTTTTTTAACACATATTCTTTTCGCACTCGGCTTGTTTACGCTGTCATGCATCATATGTCTTTTGATGAGCAGGCGGATAAAAATCATGGATATCCCAAACAGCCGATCCTCACATGACGTTCCAATCCCAAAGTCGGGTGGAATCGTAATCGTCATTACTTTCCTGATAGGTGTTCTCGCAATCTATCTTTTTGGTGATGCGACACCGATCAAGGATAAATATTTCTTTGGTTTTCTTTTTTCCGCCCTGTTAATTGCCGGCATATCCCTCTATGATGATATAACGGAAAAACCGGTTTTGATCAAACTGATATCCCACATCATCGCCGCTGCGATTGTTATCACTTTTGGAATTGTAATCCGGGAAATCGCGCTCCCATGGGTCGGAACGGTTCAACTGGGGATTATTGGATATTTTCTGACCTTTCTCTGGATCGTTGGATTAACCAATGCCTACAACTTTATGGACGGTCTGAACGGTATGGCAGCGGGACCGGCAGCCATTAACGGCCTTTTTTTCTGTGTACTAAGTTACAGCCAGGGAAGCACATTTGTGTATATCATATGCTATACAATCATAGCAGGGGCTCTTGGTTTTCTTGTTTTCAACTTTCCCAGACCAAGCTTGTTCATGGGGGATGTGGGAAGTGCTTTCCTGGGATTTATTTTCGCAACGCTGGGAATTATCGGAGCTCTGTACGACCACTCCCATACATCCCTCTTCGTCATGCCGCTTCTGATGTTTAACTTTATTTATGACACGTCATTTACCTTCATTCGCAGGCTGCGAAGAGGCGAAAACGCTTTGGAAGCACACCGGACCCACCTGTACCAGCTTTTCAATCAACTGGGGCACAGCCATGTCCGGATAAGCTGTTTTCATTTCGGGCAGTGCGTTCTTCAGGGAATCGGAGCGTATATCATGATCAATATATATGGAAGCAATCGTATTTTTGTTTTTATTCCATTTATTGTCTTCCAGATTATCTATTCCATCATTATTATTAAAAAAGCCTCCCAAAAAGGCCTGATCTAACAAATGGAATAATTCATTCAAATAGTTCCTTACAATAAAACAAAAGGATGACTTGAGATATAAATTATAAATTCACCTCTAAATTCAGTTCATTAAAAGCTTCGTTAACTGGAAAATCTCACGGAAATCGACCTTGTTGATTCTGACAGATCAGAAAATTAAATCACTTCGAAACCACGAAAATATTTATCCGCCTCATTAAGAATTATTTTTTATATTTTTTTGCATGCAATCCAGCGCTGAGGAAATCACAATCTAATAAGGATCAAGGCTTTGTGTGATCTGAAATTAGATTTCACACCAGCTTTTCAGGCAGGTAGATGTTTCCATATCAGATCGCAAGGATCATAATTTTTATAATGTAAAAAAAATTAAAGCAGAAAAATTATGTTTGATTGTGATCAGAAAAATAAATTTTGCATTTTTTTTTAAGAATGAACAGTTTTTTTTCGAGAAAATTACAGCAAGTTCAATGAATATTTTGGTGCTTTGATAATTATATCTCTTGCATATTAAGTGGGTTAACGTTGATAGTACTGGAAAATATCACAGATTATCAGTCTTATGAATTTACTGAGATCGGAATATCATATATCAATTGCCTCTTATTTGTGTCTGTCTGCATTTCATGGGATTTCAGAAATGAATTAAAGGTGGATTGAAATTAATATATTGTATTTGTAACATATTCCTGTTAAGTGATTTTTTATATAATCCTTACTTCTTATACACCAATTCGACAATAGATGACGGTGGTGCCAACTTTTAGATTTATCCAAATATTGCAGAATACCTTCGGTATGTTTGAACCTTTCATGGTTTGAAAATAATGCAAGTAAGTTTGAATTAAGAGATGCTCTGAATAGTTTTCATTTATTCAGAAGTGGAGATTTTTTTAATGGCTGAAAAACCGACCTGCGAAGAATTAGAACAACGGGTAAAGAAATTAGAAAAAGAAAATGCCGACCTCAAGCAGGCAGAGGAAGCTCTAATATTATCAAAGCAAGAGCTTGCTTTACATTTCTTACAAACACCACTTGGAGTAATAGAATGGGATTTAGATTTTAAAGTACGGTCCTGGAATCCTGCTGCAGAAAAAACTTTTGGATATACTGAAGAAGAAATATTGGGCAAACATGCTTCAGTAATTATTCCTAAAAAATTCAAAGAGCAGGTTGATA
>JAQYVL010000076.1 GCA_030145525.1 Desulfobacterales bacterium | reverse complement strand
GCTTCGTAAAAAGTCCAATTTCTTTGTTGCGCTTCATCTTGTATAATTGCGGAATAGGAAAACTATGCACGCCTTCGGCTACCGCTGCACTGTCGTGCACGGTATTATACAAGATTCGCGCGCCTCGAACTTGAACTTTTTACTTTGCTGTCTGTTTTGTGATTTTTTACGGGCTTATCAACCGCAATTAAATAAAAAGAGGTTTGAATTGGCGGATCCGGGCAGCTTGCAGAATCTTCATGACATTGTGGTGCCGTCACCGGTCTCCTGGTGGCCTTCGGCACCGGGGTGGTATGCTTTTGCAGCGTTTCTTTTCAAGTAAGGTTATGTGCATCGGTTAATCACTTTATGAAATGAATATTTTGTGATAGGTTTGTTCAAATTTTTTGATTGATTTCTATCTACTATGGCTTATGGCGAATAACCGAAAGAAAACTAAAAAGAGAAATTTTATATATCATATTCATCCTCCAACTGTTCCTTGGAGAACCTTAAAATTTACGCTTACTTGGGGGTTGGGCGGAGGTGCCCTGGTATTGGCGTCCATGCAGGTTATTACAGGTATCCTGTTATTATTTGTCTATTCGTCCACAATGAGTAAAGCGTATGATTCAATTTTGATCCTTCAACATGATGTGTTGTTCGGCAAACTTATCCGGAACATTCACCACTGGGGGGCGAACTTTATCATCATCGTTTTGTTTCTGCATATGCTGCGGGTCTTTTTTACCGGTGCCTATCACGATAAGCGAAAAGTCAACTGGTGGACAGGCCTGGGTCTGTTTTTTTGTGTCCTTATTTCGAATTTTACAGGATACCTGCTGCCTCTGGATCAGCTTTCTTACTGGGCGATTACTATATGCACAAACATGTTTGAATATATCCCCTATATAGGCATTCCAATCCAAAAACTTATCAGAGGCGGCGCAGAAATCGGTCAGGTAACGCTTTCCAACTTTTTTGCCATACATATCGCGCTTGTTCCCATAGCTCTGGCGATTTTGATGTTATTTCATTTCTGGCGGGTGCGAAAAGCAGGCGGTGTTATTATACCTGTATCTCTTAATGAAGATGCCGGTGACGAATCGAAAAGAGTACCCTCGGTGCCTCATCTTGTGATCCGTGAATTGACCGTTGCGCTGGTCATTATCGCCGGTCTGTTTGTTTTTGCCGTTTTTTTTGATGCTCCCTTGTCTGGTAAGGCTAATCCGGGCATGAGCCCCAATCCAACAAAAGCTCCCTGGTATTTTGCCGGACTCCAGGAACTCCTGCAGCACTTTCACCCTTTCTTTGCTGTTTTTGTGATCCCGATTCTGCTGGTTTCGTGGCTCATCGGTCTGCCTTTTTTAAAATCCGGCAATAATTATGGCGGAACCTGGTTTGTTTCTGCTAAAGGGCGCAGGATGGGGTTAATATCTGTCGGCATCGCTATGATCATTATACCGGTGATGATCATTTTCGATGAATATTTTTTAAATTTTGCGGCAGGGACTTCTGAGATTTCTTCTATGACAGCAAATGGCCTTATTCCTGTGGCGGTAGTGCTTGGTTTTCTTTTTGGATTGTATGGCTGGTTTCAAATCAAATATGAAGCATTAAAAGATGAGGGGACACAGTCATTATGTATATTCCTTTTGGTTTCATTTAT
Organism: Desulfobacterales bacterium; assembly: GCA_030145525.1. GTDB lineage: Bacteria > Desulfobacterota > Desulfobacteria > Desulfobacterales > SURF-7 > JAQYVL01. The sequence continues at coordinate 4,112 of JAQYVL010000076.1, read as the reverse complement.
TATACTGACAGTTACGGGTATTTTGTTTAGAGGGCCCGGGATGGCACTTTGCTGGCCCTGGAATATAACCTTAAGCGAGATAGCATCAATTCATTAACGATTATTCAAATATGAGCACTATGCAGGACAAAGCGGATAAATCAGAGCATAAGGGTGAAAGCCGCCGCAGTTTTTTAAAAACGCTTTGGATTGGGTTGGGCGTTGTCGCAATAGCGGAGGTTGTCGGTGTTGTTTATATGTACCTCAGGCCCCGGAAGCAGCATATCAAAGAAGAAACGTTTGGAAGTGTCATTACCGCCGGGTCGGCAGATGATTTTGAAAATGATTCTGTTACCGCATTCAGAAGAGGACAGCTTTATCTTGTCCGGCTTGATGACGGTGGTTTTTTAGCGCTTTCTCGAAAGTGCACACATCTTGGGTGTACGGTACCATGGGTAGAATCTGAAAAACAGTTTAAATGTCCATGCCACTCTTCTGCGTTTAATATCAAAGGAGAAGTTTTACGATCCCCGGCACCGAGGCCTTTGGATACCTATACCGTCTTTGTTGAAAACGGGATCGTTAAGGTGGATACGAACAGACGATCAAAACGGAACAGGTTTGAATCGTCGCAGGTGATCTATTCATAAAGCATTATATTAGATAATTATATTGACGCATTAAATTATAGATATGTCTGATGATCTGAAAAAATGGGAGATAACCGGAGTAATTGCTACGCTGGTCATTATGCTGGCGATTCCATTTTATTTAGTAAAGGAAGATCTGAAAAAAAAGAGGACAGATCCGAAAAAAGGGCTTCCGGTTGCAGCATTTGTCGGCAGGGGAAAATGCATCGATTGCCATAAAAACGAATTTGATAAATGGAAGAATTCTCACCACGATCTTTCCATGGATGTCGCTGATGAAACAACCGTACTGGGTAATTTTAACAATGTTGTTTTTGAACATAATGGCATAGCTTCAAGGTTTTATAAAAAGAGTAATAAATTTTATGTTAACACACAGGGCCCCGACGGCAGTATGGCTGATTTTGAAATCACCCATACGTTTGGTGCCTATCCCCTTCAGCAATATCTGGTTCCCTTTCCCGGCGGTCGTCTCCAATGCCTTACCATTGCATGGGATGTAGATAAGAAAAAATGGTATCACCTGTATCCGGACCAGGAAATTCCGGTGAATGACTGGCTGCACTGGACGAACCAGGCGCAGAACTGGAACGGCATGTGCGCCGAATGTCATTCAACCAATTTAACAAAAGGATATGATCCCAAAACAGATTCCTATAACACTACCTGGTCTGAAATTGATGTTTCCTGTGAAGCATGCCACGGGCCTGCATCGCTTCATGTTAAATGGGCGGAAATGCCTGAGATGGCCAGGCCGCCGATTGATAATTATGGTCTGGTTACCCGAACCGGCAAATTAAATTCAAGGAAGCTGGTTGAGCTGTGTGCCCGCTGTCATGCCCGCCGGTCATTTCTGGGCGATTATGTTCATCCGCAGGAAGATATTTTAGATCATATGGCCCCTCAACTATTAAGCGAGGGGATGTATTTCCCGGATGGTCAGATTCTGGAAGAAGTTTATGTGTATGCGTCATTCCTGCAGAGCAAAATGTATCATCGAGAAGTCAAATGCAGTGACTGCCATGACGTTCACAGTATAAAGCTGATCAAAAAAGGTAATGACCTTTGTCTCCAGTGTCACCGTGCGAATGTCTATGATAAAAAGGAACATCATTTTCATAAAAAACCTGGAGAGAAAGGGGACCCGATTAAACATGCCGATGGAAAAACAATCAAAGTCGGTGAAGGTGCAGAATGCGTAAAGTGTCATATGCCCGGCAGGTATTACATGGGCATAGATTACCGGCCGGATCACAGCATAAGGGTTCCAAGGCCGGATTTAAGCATTGCAAATAAAATTCCGAATGCCTGTAACCAGTGCCATAAGGATAAAACAGATGATTGGTCTGTTGAATATATGACCAAATGGTACGGACAGAAAAGCAGGCCTCACTATGGAACAGCCATGGCCGCGGCCCGCGAAGGAAAACCGGATACGGTTGATATTCTGGTCAAAACAGCCGATGACGTTCTATTGCCGGTAATTGTCCGGGCAACCTCTATTTCCATGCTTTTTTCCTATCCTGTAGAAAAAAGTATCATGGCTCTGGAACGAGCACTGGCAGATGATGAATCTCTGATTCGTCATGCTGCCATCCGAACGTTAAACCGGTTCCCCTTAGATGAGAAACAACGCCTCCGGTTTGCCGTGCCCCTGCTGTATGATCCGGTAAAAGGCGTCCGTATGGAGGCTGCGTTGTGCTTAAGCCCTGTTCCAAAGAAAATATTTAAGGAAAATGAAAGGGAATTATATCAACTCGCTTTAGAAGAATATAAAAATGCCATGATGTATACAGGGGATTTCCCCCAGTCGCAGTTTAACCTGGGGCTTCTTTACGCAAATCTTGGTGTTTTTACAAAAGCTGAAGCGCATTACAAAAAGTCAATCCATATCGATGATGTGTTCTATCCTGCCAAGGTCAATCTCGCCATGCTTTACAACCATAAAGGATTAAACGATCAGGCTGAAGAACTTTTAAAACAGGCTTATGAAATCCGTCCGGACATGCCGGACCTGGCTTACTCCCTCGGTCTGCTTTTGGTGGAAAAAAATAAACTGTCCGAGGCAGCCCGTTATCTTAAAATAGCTGCAGGTGGAATGCCGGAAAGGGCAAGGATTCATTATAATCTGGGGCTTTTACTGCAGAAGCGGAATCAGTTCTCTGATGCGGAAAAGTATCTTCTTCATGCCTTAAAAGTAGAGCCTGATAATATGGACTTTCTGTATGCGATGGCCGACCACTATCTGAAAAGAAATATCCCGGAAAAGGCAAAACTCATTGCCAAACAGATGATTTCTAAACATCCGAATGAACGTATGGGGCATGATCTGCTTATCTTCATTGACCGGAAATTAGAAAAATAAAATAAACGGGGATTGAGATAAAGCATCCTTTTTTTTCATTTGACAGCCTGTTGATAACTGCGTTAGAGTTTTTATAATCTATTCTGAAGATTATCGTCTTGAATACAAATTAGAACGTGCTATAAAAGATCTTTTTGATTACAGGTTTCATAACTCTGTTGTTTGATTCCGATACTCAATTGTTTAATTAGGAGAAATTGATATGAAGAAATTTATTTCAGTGTTTCTCTCTTCTGTGGTATTATTTTCGGTTGTTTATACATTTTCCGTTCTGCCTGCATATGCGAATAATAGTGTTCGCCTTGCCTGTTCCTCCCAGATTGCACAAGCATACGGAAAAGAAATATTAATGGACTTTAGACGATTTATAGGGGTTTATACCCAGGTCTATAACGGTCCATCCCACAAAGCGTTGGATCGGCTGGTCAATGGCGCGAGTGATATCGCACTAACTGCCCTCAGGGTGCCTGATGAACTGAAGAAGAAGGGGTATATTGAAATTCCCTTTTGTGAGGATTCCATTGCGATTTTTACGAATGTTGATTCCGGACCGGGTTCGCCGTGCCCTTTAAGTAATCTTTCAATAAACCAAGTGAGGGGTATCTTCAGCGGACGCATTTCAAACTGGAAAGAACTCGGAGGAGCAGATCGGAAAATTGAAGTTATTGTTCCGGGAGAACAGACTGGCGCTTATCAGAATTTCAGGATGACGATAATGCAGATGGAAACGATTAAATATGATGTAATCTTTGAACGTTCTGTTGCCGTTATCGAAGAGGTTCAGGGGAAACCCGGTTCAATATCCTTCATGACAAATGGCGCTCTTGCCGGTGAAGGATCTATAAAAATTTTGACCGTAGATAAACTGTCGCCGAAAGATAAGACGTATCCGTTCAAGCAGATTTTTTCTTTTGTCATAAAAAGGGAGCCGGATCCGTTTACAGCGACAAAAGCAATAATTAATTTCGGTCTTTCTCATCATGGCCTTCAGATAATGCATGAAAAAGGGATGGTTCCTGTTCTGGAATAATTTTTAAATCAGATGACCGGCAATCACGAAAGGATATCAGAATGAAGATAAATCAAACAATTACATTCTTTTTGTTTTTTCTTATATT